>JBIIIL010000120.1:0-7623 GCA_044234825.1 Phycisphaerales bacterium | reverse complement strand
CTCGCGCGCAGGATCGCAAGGCACACCTCCAACCTCTTGAACATCGGCCAAGGCACGGCCATCGCCCTGACAGGGGTGCGCTGAACAGGTCCAGGCCTTATGAGAGACTTACGCGGCCCACAGGGCCGAGAGGAGTCTCTGATGAAGCGTCCGACGAGCAGGAAGCGCCACCGTCCCGAGGAGGTCGTGGCGAAGCTGAGGCAGGCTGACGAGTCGCTGGCCAAGGGAGTGCCGATTGCCGAGGTGGCACGTTCGCTCGGCGTGAGCGAGGTCACGCTGCACCGCTGGCGCGCGGAGTACGGCGCCGTGGACCGTGACGCGGTGCGCCGCCTGAAGGAACTGGAGAAGGAGAACGCGCGGCTGAAGCGGCTTGTGGCAGACCAGCAGCTGGACATCCAGATCCTGAAAGAGGTGGCCAAGGGGGAATTCTGAGCCCGGCGTCGATGCGTCCGGAGCGAAGATCGCTGCTGTCGCAGCTCAAGGGCATCTGCACCCGCACGGGCCGTGCGTGGGCCCTGAAGGAGATGGCGGCGGAGCTGTGGGACTACGTGAGCCCAGGCTGGGCGCGGAGGGGATGGCTCGCCTGGGCAGCGCTTGCCTCGCGGAGCAAGCTCGAGCCCATGGTGCGCGCGGCCCGGATGGTGCGCACGCACCTCGAGGGCATCCTCAACGCGGTGGTGCTGAAGGCAACGAACGCAGCGGCAGAGTCCATGAACGCCCGGATCCAGCGGATCAAGGCGATGGCCTGCGGGTACCGCAACAGGGAGCGCTTCCGCAACGCCATCCTCTTCCACCTCGGGGGCCTGGACCTCTACCCCCGGCCCGCATCAGCCCACACGAATTCCTGAAGCGCCCGATTTTTGAGGGTTGCGGTCATTGGCGCTGGTCCAGCTGGCCTCACTGCGGCGTACATGCTCGCGAAGGCCGGGTTCGCGGTCACGGTGCTGGAGGCCGATCCTGTTCACGTCGGCGGCATTGCGCGAACGGTCACGCATCGATCTCAGGCGGTGGGTGGACAGCCCTTTCGCTTTGACATCGGCGGTCACCGGTTCTTCTCGAAGAGCCGGGAGGTCGAGGACCTCTGGACCGAGATTCTTGGCGACGACATGCTCGTGCGCCCGCGAAAGTCGCGAATCCTGTACGGCGGGCGCTGCTTCGACTACCCGCTCAGGGCATCGCAGGCTCTCATCAACCTCGGCGCTGTGGAGACGGCACGCTGCGCACTGAGCTATCTGGCGGCGAGGGCCTTTCCGGTTCGTGACCCTCGGTCGTTCGAGGACTGGGTCAGCAACTGCTTCGGGCGGCGCCTGTACCGGATCTTCTTCAAGACCTACACCGAGAAGGTGTGGGGAATGAGCTGCAAGGACATCTCGGCCGACTGGGCCGCGCAGCGGATCAAGGGACTGTCGCTCTCGAAGGCAGCATGGAACGCGCTCTGGCCACGGCTCGAGTCGGACCGTTCGCGGCAGGTGAAGACGCTCATCAGCTCGTTTCGCTACCCGCGGCTGGGTCCTGGCATGATGTGGGAGCGTGCCGCACAGCGCGTGCGCGACATGGGCGGCGAGATTCGCATGGGATGCCGATGCAATGCGCTTGAGCTGCTGCCCCCCGCCGCGCCTTCGCCGCCATCGAACGCGCCGACGAGCCAGCCACGCTCCGCAACATGGCGCGTGCACTGCACGGATGCCTCGGGAGCCCCATCCTCCATCGACGCATCGCATGTGATCTGCTCGGCCCCGCTCGGCGAGGTGGTCAGCGGCTTGACGCCGCGGGTGCCTGCGGAGGTGCTGCATGCTGCAGCGCAGCTGAAGTACCGCGACTTCCTGACGGTGGCGCTCGTCGTGCGACCTGTGCGGCAGATCGACGACAACTGGCTCTATGTGCACGAGCCCGGAGTCAAGGTCGGAAGGATCCAGAACTTCGGCGCATGGTCGCCGGAGATGATTCCTGACGAACGGCTCGCGTGCTACGGGCTCGAGTACTTCTGCTTCGAGGGCGATGGGCTTTGGGCGATGGAAGACCGCGAACTCGTGATCCTCGCCACGCGCGAGCTCGCTGAACTAGGGCTTGCACGCGAGTCGGATGTGCTGGACGGTGTCGTCGTCCGACAGCCCAAGGCGTACCCCGTGTACGACGCGCAATACATGCGCCATGTCGGCACGATCCGTGCCGCACTTGAGGAGCGGTACCCAGGCCTCTACCCGGTCGGCCGGAACGGGATGCACAAGTACAACAACCAGGACCACAGCATGATGACCGCCATGCTCGCCGTGCGGAACATCGTGTCCGGCGGGCGGCGCTACGACATCTGGACCGTCAATGAGGACGCCGAGTACCACGAGTCGGGCCCCGACCCCGGGCGCGACGCCGATTCCGCGGGAGCGAGCGGCCTCCGCGCGGTTCCCCGATCGATCCGCGAGACCGGTTCAGGCCCTACTGACCGGTGATTTCCGGGCTGGTACACGCGGAGGATCGATGCCGTGGCCCGATGAGCGAGCGCCCTAACCCGATGCAAGGCTCACCTGAAGATCCATCGCCGTGCATCGCGCGCCAGCGTCAACCACCCCAAGCCCGCGAGCGCGACGCCGGCGACGAGGCAGGCGAACCCAGCGCTCGGCCATCCGATGACAGCAAGCCGCTCGTGGATCAGCCCTGCACTTGCCAGCGATGACCAGCCGTCCGGGCAAGCAAGCTCGCGTGTCGTCATGTCCTTCAACGCGATGCCTGCGTACAGAGCGGCGTGCAGCCAGTAGCTCGCGACCGTGAATGCCAGCATCCACGCCCACATGGCGTGCGCCACGAGTCGTGCGCCTCGTCCCTCCAGCAGCATCGCGACCGCGCCCGCCGCGAGCGGCACAGCACATGCCGGCGCGAGGATGTTCAGGTACCAGCCCGGCGTGCCATGACCTTGCATGCCGCCGGCGATCCGTACGAGCAGGTGGTAGCAGAGCCCGGCGAGCACCGGCACCAGGATCCAGGCCATGGCGACCGTTGCAGTGTGGACATGCATGGTCCTTGCTCGACGAGCAGCCATTACGCACAGTACCGCGAGGGCGAGCGGACCTGGTGCGTAGAGCAGTTCCGGAAGTCGGGCGAGGGTCCAAGTTCCGGCAAAGTAGGCGGTCACACCAATGGCAAGCACGCCCCTCGCGAGATCACGCCATGCGAAGTGCTGCGCAAGACCGCGCACAAGGCCGTCGGAGCCCTCGAGCGCGATGAAGTCGTTGGCTCCCGTGAGTTCTCCGTGCTTCAGGAGGGCTATGGCGTACCACCAACCGCCGATCAAGAGAGCAGTTGCCGCGACCAACGAGGTGGCCATCGCTGCCTGCTGCCGCATCCTTCCGCGCGGCGACCTCCACGCCGACCACCCAAGGCACCCCAGCATCCCCACGGAGATCGGGATGAAGAACGCCTTCGTCAGCAACCCGCAGCCGAGGCAGATGCCAAGCGCCAGCGCGCGCCTCATGAGACGGGCACGGTGACCGCAGTCTGCCGTCAGCAGAGAAAGCAGCAGTCCCCATGAGGCGCCGAACATCAGCAGGCAGAGCGAATCATTGCCCAGGCGTGCGAACTCGGGAAAGAACATCGGCACCATGAACGGGAAGGCGAGGCAGGCGACGTGCACCAGCCTCCGGGACTCGCCCATGCCATTCGGCGCGATGTCGGGACCTGCGGCGCGCCCAAGGGCACGTGCGGTGCCGATGACGCCGACCGCAAGCCCTGCGACGGCCAAGAGCCATGACGCGCATCGAAGCACCATGATCTGCGAGACCAGGCTCAGGCCATCGGTCACCCGCATGAGCGGCGCGAGCAGTGCGTAGTAGAGGGGAGGATGCTGCGCTTGCCAGTTCAGGCTCGCACCCGGCGAGTGCCGGCGATGGGCGTCAGGTGCTGTGCGGAACGCCGCGAGGTAGCGCTCGCGCGCCGGTGCATCCTGCATGAAGTCCCGATAGGAGATGCCCGCAGCGTGAACGATGCCATGATGCTGCATGTAGGGCAATGGCGCGTTCGCGCCATAATGCTCCACGACCGTTGACATCCTGCTCGTGCCGTATGCGGGCACCGACCTCATGTCTGCGACCTCCCGGATGCTCGAGTAGTGGGCCGTCTCGTCGAAGCCCTCAAAGGGTGGCATCACAAGTATCCACGCAAGCCCGATCAGCGTCGTCGCGGCACACAGCATTGCGGCAGGGCGAATGGGATGGCCTGGTCTCATGCGCCACCAGTATCGGCGCGATCGGGCGCGCCACGCGAGTAGGCGATGCGACCGCGAGCTGCTTCGACCCAGCTCCTAGCCGCCGCCAGCGCAACGAAGAAGGCCCGTTCTGCCCTGCAAGGAACGCCAGTTGGATTGCGGGCAGCTGTCCCGTGCTGTGGGTCGCGCACCACGGGGCATGGCCGAGCGGCACTGAAGCGCCAACGTGGCAGGTTCCCCGCTCCACCACCGGACGGTCGCCTCGCGCATGAGCCAGGACAATCGCACGATCGAGATTTCCGTCGTGATGCCGGCCATCGCGTGGTCAGGCATGTTCGAGCGATGCGCGCGCCGAGTGATCGAGATCCTGGACGCGTCACCCTGGGCCGGCGAGCTTGTGGTCGCCTTCCATGGGCCGGCAGTCGACCGGCCCGATTGGCTGCGTCATCCGAAGGTCACGGTCGTGGCAACTGGCGTTCGCAGTGGGCCTGCCGCTGCGCGCAATCTTGCGGTGCGCAGTGCGCGCGGCAGACTGATCATGTTCGTCGACGCTGATGCGCTGCTTGCGCACGGCACGCTGGAGCGCACGCACGCGAGGCTCCACGCGGATGCGGAACTCGCGGGCGTCTTCGGGTGCGTGTGCGACATGGCTGCGCATCCGAGCATTGCCAGTCGCTTCTGGACCCTGCTCCACCATCACAGGCACGCGAGTGGCCCGGGGCCTGTCACGACGATCTGGGCTGGATGCGGCGCAATCCGCAGAGGTGTCCTCGAGTCCCTCGGCGGGTTTCACACCGGCTACGGGCGCCTGGGCATCGAGGGCATCGAGCTCGGGATCAGGGCGACCGCGGCAGGCCATCGCATCGAACTCGATCCTGCGTTGTGGGGCGAGCGATTCACGCGCTGGACGCTGAAGTCCATGGTGCTGACAGACATCGCGCAACGTGCGATGCCGTGGGCTCGGCAGATGCTCGCCGACGGCACGCGCCCAGCGGGGCCCACCGTCGCTTGGCGCTCTTGCGCGGGCGGCATCGTGGCCACGCTTGCGGCGCTCTCGCTAGCCGTCGCACCCTTCATGCCGTCCATGCTGCTGGCAACCTTGCTGCTCGTTGTGCTGGCCGTGGCCCTCAATGCCGGTTTCCTTCGGCTATGCGCTCGAGCCGGAGGAGTGGCCCTCGCCTGCGCTTGTGTGCCGCTTCACCTGCTCTACCTTCTCTACTCGACTGTCGCGTTCGCGGCAGTTGCCCTCGTCACACGTCCGGCGCCTAGCCTGCTTGTCGCCTATCTCGGGATGGTCGCCAGCGTGACCGTCGTGCTCGGAATCGGCGGGTCGTGGACGCAGGAAATGGACGGGGACCTCCAGGAACGTGCCCTGGAGTACGCCAGCTTCCGCGATGGCCTCTATCCGAACGCGCGGATGGATCCACCTCCCTCGGGAACGCCTGGCCGATACAGCGTGTACCTGCCGTACGCATTCACGCTCTTCGCCGCGGTCTTCGAGCCCGCCGGCCTTGCCCAAGCCCGGATCGTCGTCGCATTGCTGTCGGTTGCTGGACTTGCCGCGATGGGCATCTACGGCGTCCGTGTGCTGTCGCCGCATGGATTCGCGTGGGCTGCTGTCGGGGCGCTCGCAGCTGCAGGAATCACCATCAACCGAAGCACGCTTGCGCAAGGCCAGTTCGCGATCATCTGCATGGGCTTCGTGGCCCTCCAGATGATCCTGCTGCAGCGCCATCGTCCCGTGCTGGCAGGTGCATGCTGGGCGCTGGCGATGCTCAAGCCGCATGTCGGCGTCGCCTTTGCGGCTCTCTTCTTGCTCAACCGCCAGTGGCGTGGGCTTGTGACCGGCCTTGCGCTGCTTGCTGCACTGAGCCTGGTCGCGCTGTGGTGGACAGCGGTGCCGCCTGCGGCACTGCTGGCTGAGTGGATGGCTGGATCGACCATGAGGTTCACCGCAGAGCCCGAGGGTGCCAGCCCGGCCAGGTTCGCGGAGTGGTTCGGGTGGGATCCCGGCGTCATGCAGCAGGCGGCGATCGCGCTTGCTGCAGTTGCGCTGTCCGCCATGGCCGTAGCCGTGCGCCGTGTTCGCATTGCGAGCCTGCTTGTGCCTGCCGCGATCTGCGCCGTGCTCGGGAGGCTGCTCATCTACCACCGGCCATACGACCAGGTGATGCTGTGGCCGCTTGTGCTCGCCTGCGTCTGGCTTGCCCTATCCCTGCGCACCATCGTCTCGATCGTGCTTGGCGTGGCGGTCGCATGCACCCTTTGGGCGCCACTGCGTCTGCAGCTGATGCTCCCCTTCGCGCACGTCATTCAGCCGGCCATCTGGACCTTAGCCGCCACGTATCTCGCATGCTGGCTTGTCGCATCCGAGCGGCGCCGCTGGCTCCAAAGGTGAACCCGATCGGCCATCTCGATGGATGGCACGCGTTCAGAAGTGCTATGGCAACCAGAGTCCTCCGGTCACGTCACGGCGCTTCCGCTGCGCCCACCTGACCGTCACCCTTCGGAAGACGCCTGGCCCCCCGAGAACACCAGCGCATAGACGGCGCCGAGGCCGGCAACCAGCAGCGGCAGCCCGATGAGCGGGAGGCCGATGCACAGCGCGTAGACGCTCATGCCGGCGGCCACGAACAGCAGGATCATGTAGCCGCCCATCCCAGCCGACTTGCCGGCGGTCATCGACCATGACCTCGACAGCGTCGCGCCGACGCCCTCGCGCGGCATGCACGGATCCGCAGCGAGCGCGCTCATGAAGTAGACGCGCGGCACCAGGAAGAGCGTCGCGAGCACCGCGCCAGCGATGGCGAGCAGGACGCCCGCGACGATCAGTGGCGTGCTTGGCGGATTCCCGACCTGTGAGATCACGATGAGTGCCACCCCCGGTACGGCGGCCACCCCCATGCCTGCGGCCATGATGATGGCCGCCACAAGATTGGCCACCACCACGGGCACATAGCGCCTGAACCCGATGAAGAGGTCGCCAACAGAGCCGCCGCCGCGCACTGCGCGAGCGCCCGCAACGACCATCCCCGCAGCAAGGGGGCCGCCAACCAGGATTCCGAGGCCCCAGTTCATGAGGCTGGCGATCCCCACGAGCGCAACCGATCCCGAGGACGGCTGGCTCTGCGCAAGCATGTTGGCAAAGAACCCAGGTGCCCCGATCACGAGTGCGATGATCGCCCACACGACACCGATACCCACGAGTGCGCGCCACCGAGCCTTGAAGGTCTGCATGGCGATCTTGTTCACCGCGCCGTAGCTGTACGGAGGCAGCGCAGGGTCCGCCGCCGACCCAGCCATCGCTGCGGCGCTGCCGAAGGACGGCGGCGCTGACAGGTCATCTGCGGCGATCGTGCCGGCCGCGCGCACACCCGCGAGCAGCCGCGCGATCTCCGGGTCCGATGAGGCGACTGTCCACTCCGAGG
>JBIIIL010000119.1:0-7630 GCA_044234825.1 Phycisphaerales bacterium | reverse complement strand
GATTGACGTCCCCCCCGCGGCCGTGGCTGCGCAGGGGAGCGCCGACCCGTCACTGCACCGGTCGGTGGAGGTGGCGCTTGGGTGCAAGGGCAGCGCCTTCTGGAGCACCCTGCTCCATTGGCACGATGGCCTCTGGCAGGTGGAGCGGGAGGGCAGCGCCGACGCGGCGCGCTGGTCGCCGTCGGCGCCGCTGCTCGTCGCGGATGCGCATCTTCCTGAGCAGGTCCGTGAGCGAGCGGGCGCTCAGGGCATCCGCGTGGTCGAGCCCTTGCTTGGCGCCGAGGGATGCCTCGCGGTCGCGTGCGCGGCGTGGCGGCAGGGCCGGTCGGTCGACGCGATGGCGCTGCTGCCGAGGTATGCGCGGCCCCCTGAGGCAGTGACGCTGTGGCAGGCGCGGCACGGGGCGTGACGGGCTGATGCAGCGGGGGTGCGGGCCGTGGGGCATCCGGCAGGATCCCCTCGGCAGCGAGGGGAAGTTCTGCATTCCCGCGGACTCGACTCAAGGCCGGCACCAGGGTCGCCGATCTGCGCTCCGAGAGTCCCCATGCACGGTCCCATCGCCCGTTCCCGAACGCTTGGCACGGTCCGAGTCCTCGACTGCGGATGCGCTCCGCACGAGACGGATGCCGTGCTGGGCGCGCTGCGCGGCGCGGGCTGGCGCATCGCGCTTGACCGGGCAGGCCGCGCACCCGAGGCGGTGCGCAGGCTGCGTGGGCGGGTCTTCGACATGGTCCTTCTCGACTGCTCGTCGCTTGGCGCGCGCACGACACGCATCGCGCGTGCCGTGCGCCTGGCATCTCCTGGCGCGAGCGTCGTCGTCATGTCCGTGCCTGAGGATGTGGCCGTGATCGCCGGACTCGTGCGTGCGGGCGTCCACGATGTGCTCCCTGCGCAGAGCGACTGGTCGGCACCTGAGCTTGTCGAGCGCGTGCGCACCCTTGCCGCGCGCGCCGTCTCGGCGCGGCTCGAGCACGAGCGCCTCACGGTCCTCGAGAGCGCATGCAGGCGACTGTCGAGGGAGCGCACCGAGCTCGAGGCGCAGCTGCTGCAGATGGCGAACGGGCTCGCTGCGGCCGAGCAGTCGGCGTGCGAGCGCGAGGAGCGTGCCTCGCTCTCGAGCGAGTTCCGCACGCTCGTGGCGCAGGAGACTGACATCGACTCGGTGATCTCCATCGGCGGCCACTATCTCGTGGCACGGATGGGGGCGACCAATGCCGCGCTCTTCGTGCTCGACAGCGACCGTTGGCGCCTCGGCGGCTACGTGCGGGATGACCTCGCGCGCCGCGCGGCAGGCGGCCTGCTCGATCACATCGCAGACACCTGGTGCACCCGCATTGCGGCCCATCCGGGGTGCGTGCGCATCAGTCCCGCAGAGCTGGCGCCGGAGGGTTGGGCCGCGATGTCCGGCCTGCTGCCCGGGCGGCACGTCCTGGCATTCGCGTGCTACGGCCAGGACGGGGCGCTGATCGCGCATCCGGTGGCGGCGGTGGTGCTGTTCAGGGACGCCTCGCGGCCGTTTGGCCCCGAGTGCATTCGGGCCGCTGATGCGCTCGCGCCGGCCTTCGGCGCGGCGATCGACAGGGTGCGGCGCGTGCTCAGCAGGGCGCGGCCGTCGTGGCCAGCCGAGCCTCCGGGCGAGACCCGCGGATCCGACTGAGCAGGCTGCAGCTGCTGCTGCGGGCGATCACTGGCCCGCGGTCCGCACCGTCGCGACGATCGTCACGCCGCCGGTCACGCGCTGGCCGACCTTCACGCGCACCATCGTGCTTCCGGGGCGGGGCAGGATCAGCTCGGTGGTCGATCCGAACTTGATCATCCCGAAGCGCTGCGCGCGCGACCAGCGGGTGCCGGGCGCCGCCTCCGACACAATGCGCCGCGCGATCGCGCCCGAGACCTGGCGGATGCCGATGCGGTCGCCCGCGTCGCTCATCACCGTGATCAGGTTGTACTCGTTGACCTGCGCCGACTCCGCGCTGCGCGCATCGAGGAACTTGCCCTTGACGTAGTCGGTCTCCACGACGGTGCCGGCGCAGGGCATCCTGTTGAGGTGCACGTCGAGCACGCTGAGGAAGATCCGGATGATGGTGGCAGGGCCGCCAACTGCACGGTGATGCGGCACATCGAGGACTGCGGACACGACCCCGTCGGCTGGGCTGACCATGTCCGATGGGCTGTCCGTCGCAGGCTTGCGCCCCAACGGGTCTCGGAAGAAGAGGACCGCCGCGAGCCACACGACCGCGACGAGCGCGTGGAGCGCGATGGCGGCTGCAGGCGCCTTGACGAGCCAGCCGACAAGCAGCGCGCACAGCGCCGCAAGCGCAGTGGCGAGCATCCACTCCCTGAACCCGTAGCGCGAGAGCAGGATCACCAGCGGCTACTCGAGCTGCCGGCCGATGAAGAAGCCGACGACGCCGCAGAAGACGGTGCCTCCCGCAAGCGCGCCAACCCACATCCAGATGTCCGACGCGATGGTTCCCGCAAGCTGGCTGCCTGCGCCGAGCGTCATCGGGATCAGGACGAGCGCGGCGACCACGAGCGAGGCCATGGCGCCAACCATCAGTCCGACCGTGAGTCCGCTGCCGCCGCCATCGACGGTCTCGGGGAGCGCGACGGCGGCCGCGGCGAGCGAGAGTCCGCCGCCTACGGCGGCCGCAGGGGCCTCAAACACGTCCTCGCCGCCAGCCATGCCGCCCACGCCGGCGTCGGCAAAGATCTGGCTGGCGCCCATGGCACCCATGTCGCCGTCATCGCCTTCGACGACCTCGTCGAGGAGTGCCGCGCCGATCGTCGACTCGTCCGATTCCTTGGTCAGGTCCAGGAGACCGCTGCCTGAACCGACGGTCTCGAGACTGCCCGCCCCGCTGCCGTCGCGGCGCGATCCGCCGACCATGGAGCTGCCGGCGAGCGAATCATCGAGCATGCCGCCCGCGGGCTTGCCTGCAGCAGTTCCCGCCGCAGCCATGCTGCCCGACGCGGAGAGCGCTCCCGCGCCCATCGCCGTGCCGGCCTTCGCGCCTGCGGCCGAGCCGCCGGCGCCCGCCATCGATCCGGTATCGGCCAGGCCCAGCAGTCCGCCGGCCGATCCGCCTGATGCGGGCGACGCTGGCGCTGCGTCGTCGAGGTCTAGACCCAGGTCGAGCCCGAGATCGCCGAGGTCGTCTGATGTAGAGATTGGAGCAGGCTTGGGGGAAGCTGGCGCGCCCGACTCGGCGAGGCCCATCGCCACGTGAGAGCCGGAAGCCCCAAGGCCGAGATCGAGGTCGAATGCACCCGCATCAATCGCAGGTGACTCCGGTGCCGAGGGTGCGGGCATGACCCCTGAATCGGCGAGGCCCAGCGCATCGTCACCGCTGTCGAGCGCGAGCAGGTCGTCTGAGGAGGATGCCTTCACTGGGGCTGCGCCCTTCGCAGGCTTCGCATCGTCATCGGCCAGGAGAAGGTCGTCACCGGCGTCAAGACCGAGGTCGAGCCCACCCGACTGGTCGCTGGCGGAGGGGGCAAGGTCGCTCAGGTCGATCTCGGCAGAACCCGTCGAGCTGCTGGCGGTGGAGTCGTCGAGGAGCCCGAGGTCGATGTCCGCGGCGGTCGACCCGTCGGACAGCTTGAGGTCGAGGTCCATGTCGAAGCCGGAGTCGGCGAGCTGGTCGACAGCCTCGACCTTGAACAGCGAACGGTCACGGTCCTTGAACTCCTGGAGCTGGCCGGACTTGGCCATGTCCATGAGCTCCTGGACCGACTTGCCGAGCTTGGCCGCGGCCTCTTCGGCGGTGTAGAAGAGCTTTGCCATCGTGTGAAGGGATCTACGCTACGGCCGTGGCGACGGTTCCGCAAGGCAAATCCCGGTCCCCGTCCCGGTCCCGTAAGTCATGTGCACAGGCGGTGGAGGAGTGGTTCGGGAGGGCAGCCAGGGATCTGCCCTGGCGACGGGTACGCACATCCTGGCATGCGCTTGTGAGCGAGGTCATGCTGCAGCAGACGCAGGTCTCTCGAGTCGTGCCGGCATTCGAGCGGTTTGTCCGGCGGTTTCCCAGTGCCACCGACCTCGCGCAAGCATCTGAAGGGGAGGTGCTCGCGCACTGGCAGGGGCTTGGCTACTACCGGCGGGCCCGGCTGCTGCATGCGGCTGCACGGCACGTGGCGGAGCGCCACGGCGGAGAGGTGCCGACCGATGTGAGCGCGCTGCGCGAACTGCCCGGGGTGGGCCGGTACGTCGCCGGAGCGATCGCGTCGATTGTGGCGCGCGCGCGGGAGCCGATCGTCGACGGCAACGTCGCTCGCGTGATGCTCCGGCTGCACGGCCGCGCAGTTGCGCCGGACGATCCTGCAACGGTGAAGTGGTTGTGGAGCCGCGCGCAGGAGTGGGTCGACGAGTCTCGCGACCCGTCGGCCGCCAACGAGGGCCTGATGGAGCTCGGAGCCACCATCTGCACGCCTCGATCGGCACGCTGCGGCGAGTGCCCTCTCGCGGGGCGTTGCGCGGCACGCCGGAGCGGCTCTGTCGCTGAGATCCCGTCGCCCAAGCGAAGCGCACGTGCTGTACGGAAGCGGCGCGGGCGGATCGAGATGTCCACGCTGATCGCTGTGCATCGGGGCCGGATCGCCATGGAGCAGCGACCGGACACCGGGCTGTGGGCGGGCCTGTGGCAGACTCCTACGCGTGAGGTGGTCGCGCGCGGCCGCGTTGGCGCGGAGGCCGCCACGTCGCCCGGCCCGTGGCGCGGTGCCCGGCGCGCCGGTGCCGTGGATGCGGTGCTGAGCCACCGTCGCGTCCGCATCGACGTATGGGTGGCAGCGCCAGCGGCGTCCGCGCGCCTGAGGCGGGGGCCGTCACCGGACTGGTCGTGGGTGCCCATCGGGCAGCTGGGCGACGTGCCGCTCTCCAATGCCATGCGGCGGGTGCTCGATGTGGCGGGGATTCATGCGCCTGATCCTGCGCGGCCGCTGCGCGCATCGGGTCGGGCGGGCGCGCGGTCCGCGCGCGGGCGCCGTGCGGGTACCGTGCTCACGCGATGAGCGGTCGATTCAGAGCACTGGCGGTGCGGTCCGGACGCATGGCGTGCGTGGCGGCAGCGGTCGTCCCGCTTGCGGGATGCCCGTCCAAGCAGAATCCGGTGCTGAGCAACGAGCGCTTTCCCGACGAGCGCCACGATCCGCAGCTGATCATGGATTCGGCGCAGCGGACCGCTGCGGTGTCCGCGATGCAGTCGACGGTCGCCGGAGGCCCTGCGCCGCAGCCGCTCGCTCGCGCTGAGGACGGCATGCGTTGGAGCGATGTCCCGCTGGCCGCGTCGATCGCGGCAGGCAAGGCGGAGATGGGCATGCTGTCGTCGAGCGAGTCGCCTTCGAAGGACACGTGGACCTTCTCGATGGTCACGCTCGACTCGGTCCCCGCGTCGCTTGTGGTGGTTCGCCAGCCACCGCCTGACATGTTCCTGGCGACGGCGACCGTCGGCGCGTATGGCGAGCGCAAGGCAGACGCCGAGAGGCTTGTGCGCCACTTTCGCATGACGGTGAAGGACCTCGGGCGCAAGCGCGAGCCTCCCGATCCGCCTGCGCCCGTGGCCACGACCGCCCCAGGGCCCGCGCATGCAGGTTCGGCGGGCGCGCAGGGCAACTGAGGGAGCCATCTCGGGCGTCGCGATCTCAGGGCGCGGCAACCGCGCGGCGTTGCGAAGTTCACGCGAACTGGGGCGCGAGCGTGGCGGCGCAGCCGCCGTCGCGCTCGAGGATGCGCGCGGCGCGCAGCAGCGTGGGCTCGGCGAACGCCTGAGCCTGCAGCTGGACGCCGATGGGCAGGGCCGTGCCGCCGCTCGAGTCCGTGCCCGCGGGCAGGGAAATGCCGCAGATGCCTGCGATGTTCGTGTTCACGGTGTACACGTCGCACATGTACATCGACAGCGGGTCGGTGCAGCCGCCGATCGGGAAGGCCGGCGTCGGCGACGTCGGGCCGAGCAGCACGTCGCACGCGGCGAAGGCGGCATCGAACTCCATCGTGATGCGACGGCGCACCTGAAGCGCCCGGACGTAGTACGCGTCGTGGTAGCCCGCGCTGAGCACCCACGTGCCGAGCATGATGCGGCGCTGGACCTCCTCGCCGAAGCCCTCGGCGCGGCTGCGCGCGTAGATCTCGAAGAGGTCGCTGCCGGCGGCGCGGTGCCCGTACCTGATGCCGTCGAAGCGCGCAAGGTTGCTCGAGGCCTCCGCGGGCGCGATCACGTAGTAGGTGGAGATGCCCAGGTCGGTGAGCGGGAGGTCGACGTCGACGATCTGCGCGCCCGCCTTCCGGAAGCACTCTGCGGCGCGGTCGACGGCTGCATCGACGGCAGGCGAGTTCCCCGACCTGTACTGGCGCGGGATGCCCACGCGCAGTCGCGGACTCTGGTCAAGCGAGTCGCTCACGCGCTCGACGGGGCGGTCGCTGCTCGTCGAGTCGTGAGGGTCGTGGCCGGCCATGGTCTCGTAGAGCAAGGCCGCATCTCGCACGCTGAGCGCGATGGGGCCGATCTGGTCGAGGCTCGAGCCGAACGCGACGAGTCCCCAGCGCGAGATTCGTCCGTAGGTGGGCTTCAACCCGACGACGCCGCAGAGCGCGGCCGGCTGCCGGATCGATCCCCCGGTATCGGAGCCGAGCGCTGCGGCGCAGAGCCCCGCAGCGACCGCGGCGGCGCTGCCGCCTGAGCTTCCGCCTGGAACCCGCGAGCGGTCCCAGGGATTGCGCACCACGCCCCACGCGCAGCGCTCGCTCGACGAGCCCATGGCGAACTCGTCGAGGTTGGTCTTGCCGAGCATGATGGCGCCAGCGCCGAGAAGTCGCGCGGTCGCGGTCGATTCGAAGGGCGACCGGTAGTTGCCGAGCATGCGCGAGCTGCACGTGGTGCGGCCGGTGCGTGTCGCGATGTTGTCCTTGATGGCGATGGGCACGCCAGCGAGCGGGCCCGCAGGATCGCCGCGCCGAACCGCGTCATCGGCCGCGTCGGCAGCGGCGCGGGCCTCGTCGGCGAAGGTCTCGTGGTACGCGTTGAGGTCGCCTGCGGATGTCGCGCGAGCGAGGTACGCGTCCACGCTTGCGCGAGAGGTGACGGCGCCGCCTCGAATCGCGTCCCGCAGCGCGGTGAGGTCCTGGGGGCCGCGGGCGGCACCGGCAATCGCAGGCACGCTCATGCCGAGTCTCCGCCGATCACCTTGGGCACCGCGAGGAAGTCCCCCTCGACATCAGGTGCATTGCGGAGCAGGTCCTCGATCGGCATCGACGGCTCGGGCACATCATCGGCGAGCCTGTTCACGGTGGATGAGGGATGGGCCATCGGCTCGAGTCCGGCTACGTCGGCGCCCGAGAGCTTGTCGATGTGCGCCACGATGGCCTGCAGGTCCGCGGCCATCGCGGCCACGCGCGACTCCGGCAGGGCGATGCGCGCCAGCCGGGCCACGTGCCGCACGTCCTCTGCGCTGATGCGGGAGTCTGCGCTCATGGATTGCCGAGTCTAGTGCGGCATAACGGACCGCAAACGCGGAGGATTGGCGCTGCGGGGGTGCGGCGTGCGCGGCTACCCTTGTCCATTCTGCACGTCCCATGAGCGACCTCTCACGCAGCCCAGGCGCAGACACCATGACCGGACCGAGTGGCGGTCCG
>JBIIIL010000118.1:0-7722 GCA_044234825.1 Phycisphaerales bacterium | reverse complement strand
CAACGTCATCTTCTCGGGCGGTGCGGGTGTCGGCAAGACCACGGTGCTCAATGCGGCCTCGGCGTCGATCGGGAGCCGCGAGCGGGTGATCACCATCGAGGATGCCGCGGAGCTGCGGCTCCTCGGCGATCATGTGGTGCGGCTCGAGACGCGCGCGGCGAACGTCGAAGGTGTGGGTGCGCTCGAACCGAGGGATCTCGTCCGGAACGCGCTCCGCATGCGGCCCGACCGGATCATCGTGGGCGAGTGCCGCGGTGCCGAGGCCTTCGACATGATGCAGGCGATGAACACCGGCCACGAGGGCTCGATGACCACGCTGCACGCCAACAGCGCGCGGGACACGCTCGCACGCCTGGAGATGATGCTTGCGATGGGCGGATTCGACATGCCCATGCGCGTCATCCGCGATTACGTGGCCTCGGCCATCCATCTCGTGATCCATCTCGCAAGGCTGCCGGACGGCCGGCGCGTCATGAGCGAGGCCATCGAGGTCACCGGATCGGAGGCCGACGGCATCAGCGTGCGCACGATCCACGCGCTTGAGCTCCATGCCCGTGACGATGGCGCCGCGCACTGCACGTTCGCGTCAACGGGTGAGCAGCCGTCCTTCCTGGCGCGCCTCCGCGCAAGGGGCATTCATGTCGATCCTGCGATCTTCCGCGAGGGACCGCTTTCCGGGTCATGGCGCCCATGACCGAGCAACTCATGAGCTTCGCGATACCCGCCCTAGCCGCGGCAGCCACGCTGCTCGCGTGGAGCGGCGTCCTGCTCTGGGGGTCCGCATTCCGCGGGCGCGCCGAATCGGCGCGGCCAGCTCAACGCAACTCACGGGCACGGGCTGCGCCGCCGAGCAGGGTGCCGCTGGCCATCGGGCTCGCTCTCGCGGGCGCGCTCTGGATCGGTTTGGACCAGCCGCTGCTTGCAGCCGGAGCGATGGCCGTCTGGATGGGCGCGATCAGCCTGCTCCGCACCCGACGCGAGCGGCAGGTGGAGGAGCGGGAGCTTCAGTTCGCCATTGACGCGATCGGATCGGCAGGACGGGCGCTCAGGTCAGGAATCCCCATGACGGGAGTGCTCGGGATCCTCGCCGAGGAGGGTCGTGGGCAGACGCAGCTGGCATTCCGGGAGATTGTCTCGCGCGAGGCCCTCGGGGAGGATCTTGCGTCGAGCGTCCGGGCGGTGCTGCTCCCCTCGCGCATTCCGGCGCTGCGCTCGTTCGGCCTCGCGCTCATCCAGCAGATCTCCGCTGGCGGGAATCTCTCTGACGTCACTGACCGGCTCGCCATGTCCCTGGTCGAGCGGGCGCGAGTCCGACGCCGCATTCGAACCATCCTCGCCTACGGCCGCTCGGCGGCGATCGTGCTGTCCATCACCCCGCTCATTGCTGTGCCGGTGCTCTGCCAGCTCGTCGAGGGCTACTCGAACCTGCTCTTCGACAGCGCAAAGGGACAGGTGCTTCTGGTGATGGCGGCGCTGATGATTGTGGTGGGCGGAGTGAGCATTCAGAGGATGACGGGCATTGACACGTCGGCCTCCAGTCGAGGCGTGTCATGATCGGCATCCCGATTGTGGCCGCAGCGCTCGCCTTCGGCGCCGTGCTGTTCGCGGGCAAGTCCACGGCCAAGTCCGCGGAAGGCGCCGATGCACGGAGCATGCGGCTTGCCATGGCCGGCATGCGCTCGCCGGCTGACCGGAGCGCGTTCCGCATGCTGCTGCTGGCTAGCGTGATCGGGCTGGGTGGCGTGGCAGGACTGCTGGCCCTGCTCCAGGGGCTTCCGGTCGGAGGATGCGCCGCGGCCGCGGCGCTGGGCGCGGCGATCGGCTGGTGGATACCGAATGCGTGGGTCGATGCGCGTGCCGCGCGCCGCCGCATCGCGATCCTCTCCGAGCTACCGGCCATGCTGGACCTGCTCCAGATCTCGATGAGCGGAGGCATGGGGCTTCATGCGGCGTGGAGTGCCGTGTCCACCAACCTCGAGGACGGCGCCGATGCTCTCGCGGAGGAGATGCGCCTCATCGACCTGGATGTCTCCTTCGGCAGCGGATGGAACGCCGCGCTCTCACGGGCATCGGACCGGACTGGCATCGGCGAGCTCCGCTCGCTGGGTTCGCTGATGGGGCAGACCGAGCGCTTCGGAAGCGACCTGGCACGGACACTTCAGGTGATGGCCGACTCGCTGAGGCAGGAGGAGCTGCAGTCGGTCGAGGAGCGCGCGCACCGCGCCTCCGTCAGGATTCTCTTCCCTCTTGCTGCGCTGATGCTGCCGGCAACGCTGCTGCTCATCGTGGCCCCGCTCCTGCTGCTCCTCTTCGAGGCACTCATGAAGGCATCGGCATGATCCATCGCTCACGCAACCTCACTCACCGTCAACGTCCCGTGGCTGGGCGCCATGCCGCCGCGGGCATCTCGCGCCCATCGCAAGTCGCGCGCATGTCCCCGCTGTCGCGCACCCTGCCGCGCCTGGCGCTTGCCCTGGCGCCAGCACTTGTTGCGGCGGGATGCGAAACGGCTCCGCCTCCATCGAAGGACCGTGCCACGATCGGCGATGCGGCACAGCGTGCCGCCGACCAGGAGTTCGTGCGCGAGCCCTTCGCGGATCAGGCGCGCCGCGGCGTCGTGCGGCAGCGGGCGCTCTTTGAAGCGCACTTCGTGCCAGATTCAGATCGACTGAGCCCCCTTGGACGGAGGGATGTCGCGATCCTGGCCGATGCGCTCCGGACCGGCGGAGGCCGGGTCGCGCTGCGTCGCGGATCGATAACCGAGCAGCTGTACGCGGCCCGAGTTGCGCAGGTCCGGCAGGCCTTCGTCAGCTTCGGCATCGACGCCTCCCGCATCTCCATCGATGACGGCATGCCCGGAGGGTCGGGCTCCACGACCGAGGACGCACTGCTGATCCGTGCCGACATCCGCGACAATCCGATGGCGCCCATCTCGGATGCGGTGCTGCAGCCCGCAGGTGCCGGCACGCCACAGGAGCCCATGCCATGAGAAACCAAGCAGGTATCGCGTTCCACGGCGCACGCATCGCGATCATGATGGTGTGCACTGCGCTCGCTTCGGCCGCGGGATGCCAATCGGCTCCCGAGAAGGATGCGGACTGGTTCGATGGCGGACCGCTCAAGCCCGCGTCCGCGGAGACGCTGCAGCTGACGGCGCGTGTTCTTGCGGCCAAGGGGAGTACGGACCAGGCCGGTTTCATCCTCAACCGCCTGGCGGCGGAGTACCCGGACCACGTCGGCACCTACACGGAGGGCGCGGAGGTGCTGCTGCTCGAAGGCCGCGTCAGCGAGGCGATTGGATGGCTGAGCCGCGGGCTTGAGCGCATGCCGAACCAGCCCGTCTTGCTGAATGACAGGGGCATGTGCCATCTGCTCGCATCCGACCTCGCTTCTGCCACACGCGACTTCAAGGCCGCGTATCTGATCGACCCGGGAGATGCCGACTACGTGTGCAACCTGGCCCTCGCGAGGGCCCTTGCCGGACACGAGGAGGTCGCGACCGAGCTGTGGAGCAGAGTGATATCGCCAAGCGAAGTGGCCAAGAACCTCGCTACATGTCGATTGGCCCGGGCAAACTTCAAGAATGCCGAGTAGGCAAGGCTTTCAGGGATCGAAGGTTGCGCGCTCGCAGGCCATCACGTGATGACCGGAAGAGCTTGGGTCTCTCCGGGCTCGCCGGGATCCGCTTGCGACTCTCGGCAAATGAGGTATGATTCGCCGATCGAGAAGTTGGCGGTCAGGGCGTCCTGGCCGATGAGTCACCCCTGCCCCATCGTGTGGGCTGCATTTGAGAAAAGAAGGCACCATGAAGAACTGGATCATGAATTTCATCGCTGACGAGCGCGGCGCAGAGACGACCGAGCTGTCGGTCACCGGCGTCGTCGTCGCTGGTGGCGCCGTCACCGGCTTCATCTCGCTCAAGGATGCGATCAAGGCCAAGCAGGACGCGGTCATCGACAAGCTCGATGACGCCACCGCGTCGGCGACCTGATCCGTCGCTTCGCTGATTGATTTCGACGCGCGGCCCCGCCTTGTGCGGGGCCGCGCTCGTTTTGCGGCGAGGCGACGTCTTCGCGACCGTGTTGCGCATGCCGATGAAACTGTGATCCGTATGCTCAACGGTCCGTGGCGTCTGACGACACCATCATCGGGCCGGACGCAGGTCCACGTGCATCAGGATCGGCCGAGACCGCAGGCGAGTCGATCGGCCCGTACACCCTCGTGAAGATGCTCGGGGAGGGCGGGTTCGGCTCCGTGTGGCTCGCGGAGCGCTCGCTGCCGTACGTGCAGCGCGTGGCACTGAAGATCATCAAGGCGGGGATGGACTCCAAGGCCGTGGTGGCGCGCTTCGAGCAGGAGCGACAGGCGCTGGCCGTCATGAATCACCCGCATGTGGCGAAGGTGCTCGACGGCGGCCTCACGCCAACGGGACGCCCGTACTTCGCCATGGAGTTCGTGCCGGGCATGCCAATCTCCGAGTTCTGCGACTCCAAGTCGCTCGCGCTGCGCGCGCGCCTGGAGCTCTTCCTGCAGGTGTGCGAGGCGATCCACCACGCACACACCAAGGGGCTGATCCACCGCGACCTCAAGCCCGCCAACATCCTCGTCGCGGATGCCGAAGGCG
Organism: Phycisphaerales bacterium; assembly: GCA_044234825.1. Lineage (GTDB taxonomy): Bacteria > Planctomycetota > Phycisphaerae > Phycisphaerales > SM1A02 > ZLKRG44. The sequence goes on along the minus strand of JBIIIL010000118.1, from coordinate 3,098 downwards.
AGGGACCTTCGGCGAAGGTCATCGACTTCGGCATCGCCAAGGCCCTCACGCAGCAGGGACCGGGCCAGGAGCAGGTGACGCAGGAGGGCGTCATGATGGGCACACCGGAGTACATGAGCCCCGAGCAGGCCGAGGGTGACGTGCAACATGTCGATACGCGCACGGACGTGTACTCCCTCGGAGTCATCCTCTACGAGCTGCTGACCGGCACGCTGCCCTTCGATCCCACCGAGCTGCGCAGCAAGACGTACCGGGAGATGCAGCGGACGATCCGCGAGGACGATCCCCCTCCGCCGAGCGCGCGCCTGACGACCGTCGCCAAGCGCGACCACTCGCTTGCCTCGCGGATCGAGGTGGCGCGCGGCATTGCGATGGCCGCCCTGGCGCGTGACCTCAAGCGCGAGCTCGAGTGGATTCCGCTCAAGGCGATGCGCAAGGAGCCCCAGGAGCGCTACCAGTCTGCGATCGCCCTCGCCGAGGACGTGCGCAACTACCTCGAGGGCCGCGCGCTGGTGGCCGCGCCCGAGTCAGCGGCATACCGGATCCGCAAGTACGTGCGCCGAAACCGGGCGCTGGTGACAGGGGCGGCCGCCGTGCTCGTGGCGCTCGTCGCCGGACTCGGACTCGCGACGTGGCAGTGGCGGGTCGCAGTCCGGGAGAAGCTCGCGGCAGAGGAGGCTCGACGGCGCATTGAGGCTGCGGCGTACATCGCGAACGTGCAGATGGCCGACTCATGGCGCGACGCGGGCCAGATCAAGCGGATGCAGGAGCGCCTTGCCGAATGCGTACCGGCGCGCCGCGGCTGGGAGTGGGGATGGCTTGCTGCGAACGCTGACGCGTCACAGGCCAGGCTGTCCGGCCATGCGGGTCCGGTGCTCGCCGCGCGCTTCCTGCCACGCGGCCGCGCCATCACAGCCTCCTACGACGGCTCACTGCGAGTCTGGGACCTCGCACGGGGCGAGAGCGTGGCGTCACTCGCAGGTCACGGCGGTCCGGTCCTGTCGATGGCCGTGACGCCTGACGGCCAACGTGCTGTCACGGGCTCCGCTGACGGGACCGCGCGCGTGTGGGACCTGGATGCCGCGCGTGAGACCGCCCGACTTGAGGGCCATAGCGGACCGGTGATCGCGGTGGCCATCTCCGCGGACGGCAGCGCTGCGATCACTGGCTCGGAGGACGGCTCCGCATCGCTCTGGAACTGCGCGACCGGCACGCGTGTCCGGGAGCTGGCCGGCCACTCCCAGCCTGTCGACGCCGTGGCGATCGCCCCTTCCGGCTCGATGTGCGTGACAGGGTCCCGTGATGGAGTCGCGCGGACCTTTGACATGGCCACTGGAGAGCCGCGCTCGACGATGAGCGGGCACGCCGGTCCCGTGCTCGCATTGCGGTACTCGGGGGACGCATCCACGCTTCTGTCGGGCGGTGCGGACGGATCGGTGCGCGTGTGGAACTCATCCACAGGTGCGCCCGGTCCGGTGCTGGCGGGTCACAGCGGCGCCGTGTACTCCGTCCGGTGGTCGGCTGACGGCTCGCGGGCCATCTCAGCCGGTGCGGATGGCACCGCGCGCATCTGGGATCCCAGGGCGGGTGCGCTGCTGCACACGCTTGAGGGTCACGAGGGAGCTGTGATCTCGTCCGACTTCAGCCCTGATGGTCGCCGCGCGGCCACGAGCGGCGCAGACGGCACAGTGCGGCTCTGGGATACCGCAACGGGACTGGGCCTCTCGACTCTACGAGGGCATACCGGCATCGTGTTCGCATGCGCATTCAGCGCAGACGGCGCGCAGGTCCTCTCCGCCTCGGAGGATGCCACGGGCCGCATCTGGGGCGTTGCCACGCCGCCGTCGGTGGAGGACGCGCCAGGCACGCGCGACACGGTGCTCTCATTCGTGCCTGACGCGCGCGCCGCACGCATGCTGATGGTCTCGACCGATGCATTGCCGCGTGTGCACGACGCGCAGACAGGTGCCGTGATCTGCGAGCTGAATGGCCATGGCGCTCAGGTGACCGGAGGCGACCTGAGCTTCGACGGAAGTCGTGCGGTGACCGCATCCGTGGACGGGACGGTGCGGGTGTGGGATGCAGGCACGGGCAAGGAGCTAGGCCGGATTGCGAGCGACGTTCCTGTGGCGCGCAGCGCGCGGTTCAGCCCCGACGCCACGAAGTTCGCGACGGTTCATCGCGACGGGGCCGCACGCATCTGGGACACCAGCTCCCAGGCGCTTGTGCATGAGCTCAAGGGGCACTCCAACCGCATCAACTCCGTGGACTTCAGCGCCGACGGGTCTCGGCTTCTCACTGCATCTCAGGACCAGACTGCGCGAATCTGGGACGTGCGCACCGGACAGGCTGTCACCGAGACTCAGCCGGTGGGCGTCCCGATCGCGAGCTCGCGATTCTCCCCGTCAGGGGCGGAGTTCCTCGCATCGCATGCGGATGGGACGGCGTCGCTGTGGAGTGCCGAGGGCCCGCGAATGGTTGCACTGCTCAAGGGACACGCAAAGCCCGTCGTATCCGCTGCATTCGCTCCAGATGGCTCCCGTGTCGTGACGGCATCGCGGGAGGGCACCGTGCGCATCTGGGACACCCGCGACGGGAGCCTGGTTGCGTCCCTCGAGGGGCATGGCGGCATCGTGTCATCGATCGCAATCCATCCGGCGGGCAGGCGGGTTGCGACGGCGTGCTTCGATCAGCGTGTCCGGATCTGGGATCTCGATACGGGAGCGTTGCTCGTGACGCTTCCTGAGCACGAGGAAGCGGTGACCGCCGTGGCGTTCTCTCCCGACGGCGAGATGCTCTACACCGGCGACGGCAACGGCAATGCTCGCGTATGGAGCGCGGCGCATCCGCGCGATCGCAGACGCAGCGATCCCGCCGCAGCGGGAGCAGCTCCCGACGACGCGAGCCTCACGAGCGCTGCACGCAACAGGCTCCTGCGCCAGGCCCTCTCGCGCCGGCAGTTCGCGGCGGCTATCGATGCGGCACGCACCTGGGGCGTCGACGGCGTGGACCCTTCCGTGCTCAACTCGCTTGCCTGGAGCGGCAGCACGGGACTCCCCGTCGGCGATCCCCAACGGGACCTGGACCTGCTCCTCGAC
>JBIIIL010000117.1:0-7773 GCA_044234825.1 Phycisphaerales bacterium | reverse complement strand
GAGGCAGGCCTCGACTGGGCGCAGTACTGGATCGCCGACCTGTACAGGAACGGGATCGGCGTCGAGTTCGACCTCGTGCGCAGCTACGCGTGGTTCAACATCGCGGCATCCGTGGGCAACGGCGCGGCCGCCAATGCGCGCAACGAGATCCGCGCCCAGAACAAGCTCTCGCGCGATGACATCGAGCGGGCCCAGGACCTGTCGCTGTCGCTGATGCGCGTCAAGCCTGACCAGCAATGGGAAGCGCGCACGCGCTACGCCAATCCCGCGCAGAAGATGTCCAGGACGGGCGGCGCGGCGAGCGGCAAGGGAACTTCGCCCGGCAGAGGCATGGATGGCGTGGGCGTGGGGAGTCCGGGCTCGTCGGCAGGCAGCGGCTCCGGGTCCGCATCCTCCGGCGGCCGGTCCGGCAGCGCATCGCGCCCCCAGCGGGGCAACGCGGCCACTCGCGGCAGTCCGCGGTAGCGAGTCCGGCCCTGCGTGAGGACGCGGGGGCACGCTTGCGAGCCCGCACCCGATCGCCGGACGCGCATTTCACGGGCATGCGGGCAGGATGCCGACGATAGCCATCGGACGGCGCGCCATGGACCACACGAAGATTCCCTTCCATCGGCGCCTGCTTGGCCAGCTCATGATCTTCGGGGTGCTGCCGACGACCGCGGTGTTGGCGGGCCTTGTGACGTACAACCGATGGAACGCCTACACGAGCATGCTCGAGGAGCAGGAGCGCGCGCTCGCGTCCACGGCCAGGCTGTCCGCAGCGGTCATCGAGGACGCGAACAACAACGTCCTCAACCTCGTCCAGGTGGTCGCGCGCGTGCAGGAGGCCGGCATGTTCGGCCAGCGTGGCGAGACGCTTGCGATGCTCGATGCGCTGCTGCGGTCGAGCCCTGACCTGATCGGCATCTGCGTCGGCTACGAGCCCAACGCCGATGGCGAGGATGCAAGGAGCCTCGCCAGTCCGGCGCTGCCGCGCGAGTCGATGGACGGCGCAGGGCGCTTCATTCCCTACGTGTGGCGCGACTGGACCGCCGGCGACCGCATCTCCATCAAGAACCTGACCAGCCTGTCGACGAGCCTCTACTACGGCGGCATGAAGGCGCGCTGGGAGACCGAGGGCGCGCGCACCCCGCGCTGCGCCGAGCCCTACTCCTACGACGGCCAGTACATCGTGGAGCAGGCTGCGCCCATCATCATCGACGGGACGTTCAGGGGCGTGGCATGCGCCGACCGGTCGCTCAGGAGCCTCGACCGCATGCTCCGGGACATTGCCTCCGAAGCAGGCGTCGACGCCTTCATCGTCTCCAGCGGCTCGACGATCGCAGGCTTCGAGCGCGGTCCGGCGTTCATCGCGGCCACGACCGACCCGCTCCGTGACGGCGATTCCGACGTGACCGGCCTGCTCCGCACGACCGCAGTCGACCGAAGCCCCTATGCGCGCGTCGTGTCCGAGCTCTTCGCGGGTGCGGAGGGAGCGCGCATGCGCGTGATGCCCGACCCCATCGACGGCACCGAGTGCTACTTCGTGGGTGCGGACATCCGGTCCGGAGGCTGGCGCCTCATGCTGCGCAAGCCAGTGCACCAGGTCACGGGACCCCTGCACGCGCAGACCCTCTCTTCCGCGTCGATCGCGGTCGCCGGCGTTGCCGCGGTGGCGACGCTGCTGGTGCTGCCTGCCGTGCGCGTCTCGCGGCGCATCCGCCGGGCTGTCAGCGCGGCGGAGCGGATCGCGGCCGGTGACCTTGTGGCGCGGGACGCGCCAAGCGGCCGCGGCGACGAGGCCGATGCGCTGCTGCATGCGCTGGCTCAGACCTCGGCAAGCCTCGAGACGATCGTGGCGCGCGTCAAGCACACGACCATCCAGGTGAACTCCACCGCCACGCAGCTGGCCGCGACGGCGCGGGAGCAGGAGGCGGGTGCCCAGTCGCTCGGCGCGAGCACCAGCCAGATTGCGGCCGCCGTGCAGGAGATCACATCGAACTCGTCCGAGCTCTCGCGCACCATGCAGCAGGTCGATCGTGCAGCCTCCGAGACTGGACGGCTGGCGCAGGAGGGTCGCACAAGCCTCGACGCCATGGGCGGCACGATGGCAGCGCTCGATGGGGGCACGCAGTCGATCGCCGGCAAGCTCTCCGCCATCAGCGACAAGGCATCCACGATCAACTCGGTCGTCACCACGATCAGCAAGGTCGCCGACCAGACCAACCTTCTCTCGGTGAACGCCGCCATCGAGGCGGAGAAGGCGGGCGAGCACGGAGTCGGGTTCCTCGTCGTGGCGCGCGAGATCCGCCGGCTTGCGGACCAGACCGCCGCGGCGACCCTGGACATCGAGGAGACGGTGCGGCAGATGCAGAGCGCGGTCAGCGCCGGGGTGATGGAGATGGACCGCTTCAACGAGCAGGTGCGACGCGGGGTGGCGGAGGTCGCGAAGGTGGCGACCCAGCTCTCCGAGATCATCGGCCAGGTGGATGCGGGCTCGTCGCAGGTCAGCCAGGTGACCGCCGGCATGCAGGCACAGAGCCATGGCGCGGCGCAAATCGCGGCCGCCATGCAGCAGTTCACGGCGGGCGTGCGCGAGGCGGTGACCGCGGCGCGCGAGACCTGCCGGTGCGCGACGAGCCTCCAGGAATCCATCGCCGGCCTGAAGTCAAGCGTGACGGCCTTCCGGGTCCGCGAGGGCGCATAGCGCGTGCGCGTGCTCGGGCTCGTCATCGGCGGGCGTGCGTACGCGATCCCGCTGCGCCTTGTGGAGGAGGTGCTGCCCATCGTGCCTGCCGATCCGATGCCCGGCGGACCGCCGTGGCTCCTCGGCATGGCGTTGCTCCGCGGGCGCCTCGTGCCCGTGATCGATGGCGGGCTCCGCATCGGGGGCGGGGCGGTGCCCTGCACCCGGAACGCGCGGACCGTGCTGCTTGCGCCCGGCGCGTGCGACCCGCCGATGGCCGTGGCGCTGCGCGTCGACCGCGTGCAGGGCGTGTGCGATGCCGACCCTGCACGCGACGGGTCGCATCCCGGGCTGGTGCATGCGGCAGGCGGCGCGCTTGGCGCGGTGACTGCCACTGGCGAGGGCACCGTCACCATGATCGAGTCGAGGTCCCTGCTCACGCCCGCCGAACGCGCCCTGTTCCGCGATCCTGCGCCCGGTACCGTGCAGGCACCGTGACTCAAGGCGCCAACGGCGATGCGCGGGCCATCTCGCTGATCGAGTCGCTGCTGCGGTCTCGGGGCTCGATTGCGCCCGAGCTCGCCGATGCACGCACCATCGAGTCCATTGTCCGCGCCCGCTGCGCGGCAGGCGCCGCCGAGTCGATCGGCGCCTATGCGCGCAGGCTCGAGACAGACGTGGCCGAGGCTGACCGCCTCATCAGCGAGATCGCCGTCCCTGAGACCTGGTTCTTCCGGTACCGGCGCAGCTTCGAGCTCCTCCGCACGATGCTCCAGGAACGCGCGCGCGATCCGTCGCGCCGCGTGCGCCTCCTGAGCGTGGGGTGCGCGGGCGGCTGCGAACCGGTGTCAATCGCGATCACTGCAATGGCCGCAGGCATCACGGCGGAGCGCATTGAGGTCATCGCCGTGGATCGGAATCCAGGTCCCATGGAGGATGCGCGGCGCGGCTGCTGGCCTGCACACTCCCTCCGCGAGGGGCTGCCTGACTGGTCGGCTCCATGGATTGGCGCATCGCCTGAGGGCGCGCCCGATGTCGGCGTGAGCCGAGCGCATGTCGCTCCCTCCGTGCTCGAGCGAATCGCGTGGCGCGTGAGCGATGCCACTGCGGAGTCGGCCTGCGAGCCGGGGACCTGCGATGCCGTCTTCTGCCGAAACGTGCTGATCTACCTCGATGCGGCTGCACGCCACGCGATGATGGCGCGGCTGACGGCTGCGCTCGCGCCGGGAGGGACGCTCTTTCTGGGGCACGCGGAGTCGATGGCTGCACGGGATGGACTCGAGTCGGCCGGCATCACCGGCGCGTTCGCGTGGCGACGCGCTGGCGCCACCGCAGGCCTGCAGTCGCCCCGAACCGTGGGCATCACCGCCGCACCAGCGCAGCCCGCAGCGCGAATGCCGGTGCGGCCTGCGATGGCCGGTGTCCCCGTCCCGCACCTCGCGTTGCGCACCGCTGCGGTCGCCTGCGCCGACCAAGCCGCCGAGCCCATGCAGGCCGAGCCGGACCCATCGGCGCCGGAGCGCGCGGGCATCGCTGCTGCGCAGCAGTCGCTCGCGCAAGGGGACCGCGAGGGTGCGCGCTCCAGTCTCCTTCGGATCTGCGACGCCATTTCACGGGGAGGCTCGGCGCTGCACGCCGATGACATGGAGCATGCCGCAGGACTTCTGTGCTCGATCGGCGAGCTCGACGCCGCATTCGGCCTCTACTCGAGGATCGCGTTCGTCAACCCCGCAAGCGACCGCGCCCTGCTGGCCATGGCCGAAATCGCGGAGTCGCTCGGACGCGCGGATGAGGCGGCACGCCTGCGCGACCGACTGCGTCGCCTCGCCGCCAGGCAGGCTGCCGAGGACCGGGCATGAGTGAGCCCGCTCCCGAGTCGATGCTGCGGGAGGCGCTCACGAACCTCCTCGACAGGCCGGTGACGGCGGAGGCGCTTGCCGAGAATGCCCGCGATGCGGCGCTTCCGCGCCCGGACCGGCGCGAGGACCTGGTCACGCTGCTGGCCGTTCGCGTTGGCCTCGAGTGGCTCGTGCTTCCGGCGAGTCACGTCATCCACGTCGGACCGGCAGTGCATGTGCACCGCGTCCCGCACCGGTCAAGGGGCGGATTCCGCGGGCTCGCGAACGTCGATGGAAGGATCGTGCCCGTCGTGGACCTCGCGCGACTGCTCGGCATCGATCCCGCGGAGGACAACGACCCATCTGCCGCGCGCGTCGTCCTCTTCGGCGATGCCGACTCGCCGTGGGCATGCATGGTCGACCGGGCGCCGGGCATGGTGTCTGTCCCCCAAGGCGCGGCCGAGTCGCCGCCGATCACGGTGAGCGAGGCGCCCGACAGCGTCGCCTCAGCCCTTGTCCAGACGGAGTGGGGCCGTGCAGCGCGCGTGGATGTCGATCGGCTGCTTGAGCTGCTCAAGGGGCTGGGGGCGTAGCCGATGGACCTGGGCGGACTCTCACTCTTCGACCTGTTTCGCAGCGAGGCCGAGCAGCACTGCGGAGCCCTGGCCGACGGGCTGATCCGCCTTGAGCGCGACGCCCACGATCCGTCGCTCGTGGAGCCGCTGATGCGTGCCGCGCACTCCATCAAGGGAGCCGCACGCATCATCGGGCTGGATGTTGCCGTGTCGCTCGCGCATGCGATGGAGGACTGCCTCGTCCGAATCCAGAAGGGACAGGAGAGGCCCGGCCCGGCCCGCGTCGATGACTTGCTCAAGGGCGCCGACCTGCTGCTCGCGCTGTCCCGGCGAAGCGACGAGGCGGATGCGCGCGCGTGGCTGCAGGACCAGTCCGGCATGGTGCATGCGCTGTGCGCGAGCTTCGCGAGTCCGGAGCAGTCGGCGCGCAGCGGTGCCGCCCCCGCTCCCGCCGCGCCACCGAACCAGGCGCCCGATGCGGGAGTTCAGGCATCAGCGGCCGCCCCGCCGCGGGCCGAGGACCCCACACCCGCGCCAGCGCCGCTCGCGCCCTCGCCGGCGCCAGGTCCCCAAGGCGCGAGCGTGCTGATCAGTTCGGGCACGCTCGATGCGCTGCTGCGGCTGAGCGGCGAGGCCCTCGTCGAAGGTCGCAGGCTCGAGCGGCTTGGCGATCTCGTGCGGCGTGCGCAGCGCAGCTTGCAGAGGATGCGCGATGCCGCCTCATCGGGAGCCGACGATCCATCGGCGACCGCGCTGCGAGACGCGGCAGCCGAGATGGCACGCACGCTCTCGACCCTCGCCGACAGGGTCACGGCCACATCGAGGCGGGGCGCAGACATCGGCACGACGCTCCACGCGAAGGCACTTGAGGCGCGCATGCGCCCGTTCCGCGATGCATGCGCCGCGCTGCCGCGCACGGTGCGGGACCTCGCGCGCAGCCTGGGAAAGTCCGTGCGGCTCGAGATCTCCGGCGAGCACGTCTCGGTGGACCGGGACATCCTGCGCCAGCTCGAGGCGCCGCTGGGACATCTGGTCCGCAACTGCATCGATCATGGCATCGAGCCCTCTGCTGACCGGATCGCGGCCGGCAAGCCAGCCGAGGGCACGCTTCGCATCGAGGCGCGCCACCATGCAGGTTCGCTGCTCGTCAGCGTCGGCGACGATGGCCGTGGCATCGACCGCGCACGGCTGCGCGCCCGCATCGTCGAGCGCAAGCTCTCGCCTGCCGACATCGTGGGGTCGCTCGACGACGCGGAGCTGCTCGACTTCCTGTTCCTGCCCGGATTCTCGACCGCGAGTGCGGTCACCGACGTCTCGGGCCGCGGAGTCGGGCTTGACGTGGTGCGCTCGATGGCCCACGGCGTGGGCGGATCCGTCGAGGTGCGGTCGCACGAGGGCCGGGGCACCACCTTCTCCATGCGGCTTCCGGTCACCCTCAGCGTCGTGCGTGCGGCGATGGTCTCGATCGCGGGCGAGCCGTTCGCGCTTCCGCTCGCCCGGCTCGAGCGCATCGACCGCGTCGCGCGCAGCAGCGTGGAGACCGTGGAGGGCCGGGCCACCGTGCGCATCGCCGACCAGGCCGTCGGGCTGGTGCAGGCTTCGGCCCTCCTGGAGCTTGGCGAGGCGGATCCGGCTGGCGAGTCGCTGGCGGTCGTGAGCATCGCGGCGCGCGATCGCCTCTGCGGGCTTGTCGTGGACGACTTCCTGGGCGAGGACGATCTTGTGATCCGGGCTCTGGACCCGAGGCTTGGCAAGGTGCCCCACGTCTCCGCCGCGAGCCTGCGCGACAACGGCGATCTCCTGCTGATGCTCGATGCGGATGATCTTGTGCAATCGGCGCTCCAGCTGCTCGGCGAAGGCAGGATCCGCGGCGCGGCCCGTCCTGCCGCGCCCACGGGCTCGACGCGCCGGCGCCGGGTGCTCGTGGTCGAGGACTCGATCACGGTGCGCGAGGTCGAGCGCCAGATGCTCCAGCGCGAGGGGTACGAGGTCGATGTGGCCGTGGATGGCGTCGATGGCTGGAATGCGCTGCAGCGCGGCGGCTATGACATCGTGCTGAGCGACGTGGACATGCCGCGCATGAATGGCATCGACTTCATCAGGACGCTGCGCGGCGACCCGCGCTTCGCGGCGATTCCCGTGATCATCGTGAGCTACAAGGACCGCGCCGAGGACAGGGAGGCCGGGCTGGCGGCAGGCGCCACTGCCTACCTGACCAAGGGATCCTTCCACGACCGCTCGCTCGTCGCCACTGTCGCCGACCTCTGCGGAGGCCCGCTCGCATGAGGATCGCCATCGCCAACGACCTGCGGATGGCGCAGGAGGTGCTGAAGGCATCGGTCGGCAAGGTCCCCGGCGCGACTGTCGCGTGGGTGGCTGCAGACGGGGCCGAGGCGTGCGCACGGTGCGCGGAGGACAGGCCCGACCTGATCCTCATGGACATGGTCATGCCGGTCATGGATGGTGCACGTGCGACCGCGCGCATCATGCGCGAGACGCCATGCCCAATCCTGGTCGTGACCAGCACCATCGAGGGCAATCTCGACCTGGTGTACGAGGCCCTCTCCGCAGGCGCCGTCGATGCGGTGCAGACACCATCTGCCTCGGCGCTGACCGAGCCCGGCGGCCTCGATGCGCTCATGCGGCGCATCGCCCTCGTGGGATCGCTGCGCGCGCCGGACGCCCCGCCGGCACG
>JBIIIL010000116.1:0-7816 GCA_044234825.1 Phycisphaerales bacterium | reverse complement strand
ACCCCGATGCCCGACTTGAGGACCTACCGCATCATGGCGCACTACCCGCCCACGCCTTCGCGCATCCGGGTCCGCTGGACTTGGCAAATCCGGTGATTGATTCGCGCACCTGAGAGTCGAACCAGCCCCGCAGCGCAGTCTCCGGAGACACGTCTGCAGTCGGGTCCACTGCTGCATGTGCGGACACATCCGTCCTGGACATTACAGAGCCAACATGACGCATGCGGCTCATACGCATGCATGTTGGCGCATGAACGTTCCTGACACTGGAGGCGCGAACGGATCGCCACGCGCCCCAGGCCCCTCACTTCTCCTCGATGGGCCACCCCACCCGACGAGACGGGCGATGGACTCGACGCACCAGGCACTGCACGCGATCGTGGATCGATACATCGATTCGGTGCAGTTCGAGAGGTGGCCTGCCCCATTGCGCGCGCAGGGCGACAGGGCCATCGAGTCGGCCTGCCAGTACGGGCTCGGGCTCATCAGGATGCTCGCTGAGTTTCGCGTGTGCGAAGGACTCGCCGATGCCGACTCCATCCGGCTCGCTGTCGCGCTCGCAGCGGCATGCAAGCAGGTGAAGGACTCGATGTCCGATGCGGTCACCGCACCGCTGGGCGTCCCGGTGGATGGCGGCGCGACACGCCGGACCGGCGCCCGGCGCATTTCCGGCAAGCGACCCGTCAGGACGCAGTGACACCGTGCCCGCCCGCCAGCATGCTGCGTGAGTCATACCGATGGCAACCGTCTGGGACCGCATGTGCGGACGTGGCCTGCCCGCGCGGGCAGCGGTAGCCTTCGCCGGGACCCGCCAGATGGGCGCATCGGGTACCGCCGACCGCATCGACAGCTGCGCATCGCCAGCGCCGCCTCACCTCATGGACACCGCTCTCCTCCTCGGGACCCTGTTCCTCTCGCTCGCTGCGGCAGTCGCAGCCCTCTTTGCGGCGTTCGGCCGTCGCGGCAGGGGCGGCGCCGACGGCGCCAGCGCCGACGAGCTCGACGCCGCACTCCGCCCGCTGCTCGCCGACATGGCTGCGCTCAAGGCCACGCTGGACACGAACCGCAGCGCCACTGCGGAGTCGCTTCGTGCCATGCGGCTCGACGCCGAGTCTGCGGCGAAGGTCACGCGCGAGGAGCTCGGGCAGGTTCTCGTGAAGCAGCGCGAGGAGCTCGGGCAGACGCTTGGCCAGCAGCGCGAGGAGGTCCGCCGCACGCTCACCCAGCAGCGAGAGCAGATCGGTGCCTCCCTGGAGTCGTACCAGGCCCGCGTGAGCCAGTCGCTGGTGCAGGTGATCGAGTCCCTCGGCACCGTGCGCGCCACCCTCGCGGACGAGCTGCTCAAGATGCAGCAGATGAACCAGCAGAAGCTGGATGAGCTGCGCGGCGCCGTGGACAGGAAGCTCGAGACGACGCTGCAGTCGCGGCTCGACGGCGCATTCAAGATGATGAGCGAGCAGCTCGAGAAGGTGCACAAGGGGCTCGGCGAGATGCAGTCGATGGCGGCGGACGTGGGCGGGCTCAAGCGCGCGCTCACGAACGTGAAGTCACGCGGCATCCTGGGCGAGATCCAGCTCGAGGCGATCCTTGAGCAGTTCCTCACCCAGGAGCAGTTCGTGCGCAACGCCGAGACTGCGCCGGGATCGGGCAGGCGCGTGGAGTTCGCGGTGCGGATGCCCGGCCGCGACGACAGCGGCCCCCTGCTGCTGCCGATCGACGCGAAGTTCCCCAAGGAGGACTACGAGCGCCTGCTTGACGCCCAGGACCGCGCGGACAGGGAGGCGGCGGATGCGGCGCAGAAGGCGCTCTCCGACGCGATCCGCGGGTTCGCCAAGGACATCCGGGTGAAGTACCTCGATCCGCCGCACACCACGGACTTCGCGATCCTCTTCGTGCCCACTGAGGGCCTCTACGCAGAGCTGCTCCGGTCGCCGGGCCTTGCCGACGAGCTCAACTCCACCCACCGAGCGATGCTCGCCGGTCCGACCACGCTCTCGGCCATCCTGCAGAGCCTCCAGATGGGATTCCGCACGCTCGCGCTCGAGAAGCGCTCGAGCGAGGTGTGGCAGCTCCTTGGTGCGGTCAAGACCGAGTTCGGCAAGTTCGGCGAGGTGATCGACACCCTCCGCAGGCAGATCGATGCGGCCGCCAACACGATCGAGAAGACAGGCACCAGGACCCGCGCCATCGAGCGCAAGCTGCGCAACGTGCAGGAGCTGCCTCCCGAGCAGGCCTCGATGCTGCTGCCGCCCTCGGATGCCGAGCCTGAAGACCGCGAGTCGCGCGGCGCAGATGCCTAGGGCCGGGTGGCGGCGATTCCGCAGATCGGGCAGTCCTCGAGGAATGCGGCGAACGGCGTCGGGTCATTCCCTGGCGCCACGTGCGCATCCGCGAACCGGAAGTCGCGGAACCCTGCACGCGCAAACACGTCGCGATAGGTCTCCGGCGCGATCCAGAAGTTGTCGAAGATGCACGCATCGCCGGTCTCGGGGAGGATGGACCACGTGATCGCGGATCCCTCACGCTGCGGCCGCTCGATGTACCTGATGAAGCGGAACTCCGGGTAGTAGCGGTAGCGTTCGGCAGAGGTGCGGGGATTGTCGTTCACGCCGCACAGCCTTCCTCCGGGCGCGAGGTTGCGAAATGCGGAGTCGGCCATGCGTGCCAGCTGCGTACGGTCCTGGGCGTAGTTGAAGAGGTATGCCGCGACCACGATGTCGAACTCGCCAAGTCCGCGCACATCCGCTGCGTCACTCACGGAGTACGTGATTCCGCGCGGGCGCGCGGCCTCTGCCCTCCGCGCGAGCTCGATCATCCCTCCCGAGAGGTCGACGCCGTGGACACGCGCGGCGCCACGGTCCGCGATCATGCGTGCGTAGATGCCATCTCCGCAGGCGAGGTCGAGCACCGCCTTGCCGCGCACATCCCCAATGAGCCCGAAGAGGGTCGGCTGCTCGACGTGCACTCTCCACGGCAGCAGCTTGGATGCCGCGTACTCGTCCGCGATGGCGTCGTACTCGGCCATGTCACGCGTTGGCGCTAGGCGGCGCTCGCCATCGCGTGGTCGAGGATGGCGTTGAGCGTGGCGCTCGGGCGCATCGCCTGCGACGCGCGCGCGGGATCCGGGCGGTAGTAGCCGCCGATGTCGGTGGGCTTGCCCTGCGCGCCGTTGAGCTCAGCGACGATCTGGGCCTCCTTGGCCGTCATCTCGGCGGCCACCGGGGCGAAGCGCTCCGCAAGCTCGCGGTCCTTCGGCTGGCGCGCCAGCGCCTGCGTCCAGTACAGCGCCAGGTAGAAGTGGCTGCCGCGGTTGTCGAGATCGCCCACCTTGCGCGCGGGTCCGCGGTTGTTGCGCAGGTATTCGCCGGTGGCCTCATCCAGCGTCGACGCAAGCACCCGGGCCTTCGCGTTGCCGGTCCGGTCCGCCAGGTGCTCGAAGCTCGCCGCCAGCGCCATGAACTCGCCAAGCGAATCCCAGCGCAGAGAGTTCTCGGCGAGGAACTGCTGCACATGCTTGGGCGCGGAGCCGCCAGCGCCAGTCTCGAAGAGCCCGCCACCGTTCATCAGCGGCACGATCGAGAGCATCTTGGCGCTCGTGCCAACCTCGAGGATGGGGAAGAGGTCGGTCAGGTAGTCGCGGAGCACATTGCCGGTCACCGAGATCGTGTCCTTGCCCTGGCGGATCCGCGCGAGCGAGAACGTGCAGGCATCCGCGGGTGCCATGACGTGGAACTCGAGCCCTGCCGTGTCGTGCGCGGCGAGGTACGCATGCACCTTCGCGATCAGCTGCGCATCATGCGGACGCTTGGCATCGAGCCAGAACACCGCCGGCGTCGATGAGAGACGTGCGCGGGTCACGGCAAGCTTGACCCAGTCCCTGATCGCGGCATCGGCGGTCCGGCAGGCGCGCCAGATGTCCCCCGCCTCGACCGCATGCTGCATCAGCACCGTGCCAGCCGCATCCACGACGCGCACCGTGCCGGGCGCGGCGATCTCGAATGTCTTGTCGTGGCTGCCGTACTCCTCGGCGGCCTTGGCCATCAGGCCCACGTTAGGCACGCTGCCCATCGTCCTGGGGTCAAGCGCGCCATGCGCGCGGCAGTCGTCGATCACCGCCTGGTACACGCCGGCATAGCTGCGGTCGGGAATGACGGCCTTCGTGTCCTGCGCCTTGCCCTGGGCGTTCCACATCTTGCCGCCCTCGCGCAGCATCGCGGGCATCGACGCATCGATGATGACGTCGCTGGGCACGTGAAGGTTGGTGATGCCACGGTCGCTGTCGACCATCGCGATCGCGGGGCCTGCCGCGATCGTGGCGTCGATGTCCATCTGGATCACGGTGCGCTCGGCCTCGGGCAGCGTGGCGATCTTGGCGACGAGATCGCCGAAGCCATTGCTGGGGTCGACGCCCAGGCGCGCGAGCGTCGCCGCATGCCTCTCGAACACGGGCTTGAAGAAGGAGCGCACGGCGTGACCGAAGATGATCGGGTCGGAGACCTTCATCATCGTGGCCTTCATGTGCAGGGAGAACAGGATGCCGCTCGCGCGCGCATCGGCGACCTGCGCGTCGAGGAACCTCACGAGCGCAGCCCTGCTCATGAACGTGCCGTCGACGATGTCGCCCGCCTCGACCTTGATGCCGTCCTTGAGCGCCTTCACGGACCCGTCCACCGCCACATGCTCGATGCGGAGCGTCGTGGCCGCCGTTACCGTGACCGACTGCTCGTTGCCGAAGAAGTCGCCGGCCTGCATCGAGGCCACGTGAGCCTTCGAGTCCGGCGACCAGGCGCCCATCTTGTGCGGATTGGCCCGCGCGTAGTCCTTCACGGCCTTCGGCGCGCGGCGATCGGAGTTGCCCTCCCGGATCACCGGGTTCACCGCGCTGCCCTTCACCTTGTCGTAGCGCGCCTTTGCGTCACGCTGCGCGTCGGTGGCGGGCGAGTCGACGTACTCGGGGAGCGCGTAGCCCTGTTTCTGCAGCTCGGCGATCGCAGCCTTGAGCTGAGGCACCGAAGCGCTGATGTTGGGCAGCTTGATGATGTTCGCCTCGGGCGTCAGGCACATGCGGCCGAGCTCGGCGAGGTGGTCGGCCTGGCGCTGCCCGGGTGCGAGGCTCTCAGGGAATGCGGCGATGATGCGCCCTGCAAGCGAGATGTCGCGCGTCTCGACGGCAATGCCCGCCGCCTCCGCGAAGGTGCGCACCATCGGCAGGAGCGAATAGGTCGCAAGCATCGGAGCCTCATCCGTGAGGGTCCAGATGATGGTTGGCGTCGTCGTCATGGGAGCCTCCTCATTCATGCATGAGGGCCGCGCGCACAATCGCGTCAGGCGGCCGGGAAACGCGGAGTGTAGGGGTTTTTGCCATGAATCGGCCTAGGATCCGGGACCTGTCCCGCCATGGCCACGCCCAAGAAACAGCCCCAGGATGTGCGCGCAGGGCGCGATCTCGACGGCATCAGCGTGGTGTGGATGAAGCGCGACCTGCGGCTTGGCGACCACTGGCCTCTGGTGCGCGCGTGCGAGACAGGACCGGTGCTTGGGCTCTACGCATTTGAGCCCAGTCTCTGGAACGCGCCAGATGCGAGCCGGGGCCAGTTCGACTTTGCGGTGCAGTGCCTCGCCGAGGTTCGGGCCGGATGGGCGAGGCTGGGCGGCACCCTGATTGTGCGCGTCGGCGAGATGCCCGCGGTCCTCGATGAGCTTGACCACAGCCTCCGCACCGCCCTTGGGCAGGGCGTCGCCGCACTGTGGAGCCATGAGGAGACCGGGAATGCAATCACCTACGCCCGCGACATCCGCGTCGGGCAGTGGTGCCGAGCGCACGGAGTGCGATGGACTGAGATCCCGCAGAGTGGCGTGATTCGGCGGCTGCAGAGCCGCGACGGATGGGCCGCGCGCTGGCAGCGCCGCATGGACGAGCCGCAGGCTGCGATTCCAAAGCGCATCCACTCGCCGGTCCTGCCGCCGGAGCGCACGGCCGGCGACATCCCTTCCCCGGCCGCACTCGGCGTCAGGGAATCGCCAATGCCGGAGGCGAAGGTGGGCGGCGAGTACGCCGCTCGCGAGGAGCTCGAGTCGTTCCTCGAGCACCGGGGCGTCAACTACCAGCGCGACATGTCGAGCCCCGTCGCCGCGTTCGGCGGATGCAGCAGGCTGAGCCCCTATCTCGCGTGGGGCGCGATCTCGATCCGCCACGTCAGCCAGCGCCTTGACGCGCACGTCGCGGCGCTGCGCGAGCAGGCGGGCGGGGAGCCTGCGCACCGGCCCGACCGGCGCTGGTTCGCGTCGCTGCGCAGCTTCTCGGCGAGGCTGCGCTGGCACTGCCACTTCATGCAGAAGCTGGAGTCGGAGCCGCAGATCGAGCACCGCAACGTCAACCGCGCCTTTGATGGTCTCCGCGAGGACTCCTGGGGCAACGAGCAGTCCCAAGTGCGCTTCGAGGCATGGAAGGCGGGGCGCACCGGGTATCCGATGGTCGACGCCTGCATGCGCGCGCTGCACTCCGGCGGATGGATCAACTTCCGCATGCGCGCGATGCTCGCGAGCTTCTCGAGCTATCACCTCTGGCTGCATTGGCGCGAGCCCAGCGTCTACCTCGCGCGGCAGTTCGTGGACTACGAGCCGGGCATCCACTATCCGCAGTTCCAGATGCAGTCGGGCGTCACGGGCATCAACACGGTCCGCATCTACTCCCCCGCGAAGCAGGTGCTCGACCATGATCCGACCGGGATCTTCATCCGCCGATACGTGCCGGAACTGGCCAATGTGCCGGATGAGTTCCTCGCGGAGCCCCACACCATGCCGCTCATGACCCAGCACATGTCCAGGTGCGTCATTGGCGTCGACTATCCCGCACCCATCGTCGACCACGCGACTGCCTACGCGCACGCGAAGGCTGCGATCTTCGCCAGGCGCGGCGCATCCGCCACGCGCGCGGAGTCCCGGAGAGTGTTCGTCGCCCATGGCAGCCGCAAGCGCTCCGGCAGCACGCGCACGACCCAGTCGCCCTAGCCTGCGCGCGTGACCGGACGCGCACGCTTCCTCCAGACTGCCTGGCTCGCGGTCGTCCTGCTGTGGCCGGTGGCCCTGCTGAACTACCTCGACCGGCAGATGCTCGCATCGATGAAGTTCTCGGTGATGGGCGACATCACGTCCATAGGGACCGACGCGAACTGGGGCTTCATGCTCGGGCAGTTCAAGTGGGTGTACGCGTTCCTGAGCCCGCTGGGCGGCCTTGTCGCGGACCGCTTCGGACGAAAGCGCACGATCGTGGCGAGCCTCGCGGCGTGGAGCGCTGTGACCTACCTGACCGGCAACGCCACCACGTACAGCGAACTCCTCTGGACGCGCACGCTGATGGGCTTCAGCGAGGCGTTCTACATCCCGGCAGCGCTGGCGCTCATCACCGACCTTCACTCGCCGCAGACGCGCTCGCGCGCCGTCGGCACGCACCAGATGGCGATCTATGTGGGCGTCATGCTCGGCGGGTTCGGCGGCTACGTCGCGGATGCGCCGGACCTTGGCTGGCGCTTCGCATTCCACGCGGCAGGCGCCGTCGGCATGCTCTACGCGGTCCCGCTCGCGCTCATGCTTCGGGAGCCGGCGCGGGGTCCGGGCGTCGGGGACATGGCGGTCCCGATTCGCCAGGGCGTGCTCGCGGACCTGCGCGAGCTGCTCACGAGCGCGCCGTTCCTGCTGCTTGTCGCGTGCTTCACGCTTCCTGCGCTCGCCGGCTGGATCGTCCGCGACTGGATGCCTGCGATCCTCAAGGAGCAGTTCGGGATCGGCCAGGGCGCTGCGGGCGTGTCTGCATCCC
>JBIIIL010000114.1:0-7908 GCA_044234825.1 Phycisphaerales bacterium | reverse complement strand
CCGATTGAGGGTGCGCAGCGCGTCCACATCATGGCCGGCCTCGAGCGATTCCTGGAGGAAGCCCAGCTCGTGGATCTGCTGCCGGAACCACAGCTCGTAGACCTGGTGGATGACGATGAACAGCATCTCGTCATGGTCCCGGCCGCCCGACAGCGGCTGCTGCAGCGACAGGAGCTCCGGAACCTTGAGGTACTCGCCGTAGGTCAGTGGCACGCGGCGAAGATACCGCGCGCAGTGGGCTGCGCGGCGTCGAGCGGGTGCTCGATGCCGACCTCGTCGCACAGCAGGCGCGAGGCGATCGTGCTCGAGAGAAAGATCACGGGCAGCCCGGAGCCCGGATGCGTGCCTCCGCCCGTGAACCACAGGCCGTCCGTGCCCGGGTAGCGGTGCTGGACGCGTCGGTGCAGCATCTGCCCGATGTTGTGCGCCAGGTTGAAGGTCGCGCCGTGGTTGATCCGCTCGGCCGCCCAGTCCGCGGGCGTGAACATGATCTCCGTGCGGATCCTGCGGCGAATGTCGCTGATGCCGAAGATCCGCTCCGCCTGGACCATGAAGTCCTCGCGCAGGCGCGCGCGCTCTTGCGCCCAGTCCACGCGGCAGTGGCCGGACTTCGCGTTCGTGACCGGCATGAGGCAGTAGAGCGCGCTGCAGCCCGGCGGCGCCAGCGTCGGGTCGATGCGCGAGGGGTTGCAGATGTACGTGGAGGGGTCAGCGCTGAGCGTGCCGCGCTCGGAGATGTCCGCGAGGTTGTCGCGGTACAGCGTCGACGTGTAGATCGTGTGGTGCGGGAGGTCGACCTCGCCCTCGATGCCCGCGTAGAGCATGGCGGTCGAGCAGGAGTACCGCTTGGCGTCGATGGCACGGTCGCTGTCGCGGCCGCGCAGCGACTCGGGCACGAGGTTCTTGAGGGCCCATGTCGCATCGGCATTCACGACAACGTGGTCGTGCCGGTGCGTCGTGCCGTCGACGACCACCCCGCACGCGCGGCGACCCTCGAACGAGATTGACGAGACTGGTGCGCTGCAGCGGATCGTCACGCCCATGCCGCGGCACACCTTGGCCATGGCGGACATGAGCGCATTGCATCCGCCCTCCGGATGCCAGATGCCGTGCTCGTACTCGATGAAGGGCAGGATCGAGAAGAGTCCAGGGCAGTCGAACGGGCTCATGCCGAGGTACTTGCTCTGGAAGCTCATGGCCAGGCGCGATGCCGGGTGCCGGAAGTAACGGGTGAGGAGTCCGTGAACGGATTCCCAGGGCCGGATCATCGGGCCGACCTTCAGCGTGTCCATGCTCACCATGTCGAGCACGCTGCGCATCGGGCTCTTGAGGATGGGAGTCATCAGGGCGAGCTTGCGGCGGTTGTCCTCTATGAAGCGGAGGAAGGCTGGCCCGTCCTGCGGCTCGAGCGCCGCGAGCCGTGACGCCATGGCTCCGAGGTCCTGGGTCGTGTCGATCCGAATCGGCGACGCGCCGGGCTGGCCGATCAGCAGCCGGTACATGGGGTCGAGCCGGGTGAGGCGACAGTGATCCGACAGGGATGCTCCAGCGCTGGAGAAGATCTCCTCGAGCACATAGGGCATCATGAAGAAGGTCGGCCCGCAGTCCCACGCGAACCCGTCCTGCTCGAGCCGCCTCGTTCGCCCGCCGATCCTGTCATGGGCCTCGTACACCGTGACCCTGCAGCCCGCAGCCGCGAGCTGCATCGCCGAGGCAAGGCCTCCAGGTCCTGCGCCGATCACCGCGACGTCGGGCATGCGGCCGCGCAGCGGCGACTTGGCAGAGGTGGGAGCCGTGGCAATCATCATGTAGCCTTCGCGACGCCAAGGCTATCGGATGCGTGCGCATCCGCGTCTCGGCCGCGCGCGAACCGACTCCCAAGACGCCTCGATGTCCCGACTGCCCAGCCTGAGTTGCGTGACCGAGCCAATGCGTGGGGCGCTGCATGTCCGCTGACGGCGCGGCGATCCAGAGCGAGCTGGCGCGTCCGCCTTGCCCGACGGGCGTGGGTACGGCCAGTGCGCAGGCTGATGGTGCGGCAGCCGCCCGCGGCGCATCCGGTGCGCTCCGCATGCAGGTGCACGAGTGGGCAGAGGCGCCCCTCGCGGCCCGAATCGCCTGGCTCGGCCGCCTGCAGGATCGCGTGGCGCGGGGCGCCGAGGCGCTCGTGGACGAGATCTGCGCGGATGTCGGCAAGTCGCGCTGGGAGGCGCTGGCCACCGATGTGCTGCCCCTCGTCGACTCGATCCGCTGGCACCGGCGTCATGCCGCGCGTGTGCTGTCGGGCGGGCCGGTTGCAGGTCGCCCGTGGTGGATGGTCGGCATGTCGCACAGGGTTGACCGCGTACCGGTCGGGCACGTCGCGATCATCGCGACGTGGAACTACCCGGTACAGCTGCTGGGCATCCAGATGGTGCAGGCCCTCGTCGCCGGGAACCGCGTCACCGTCAAGCCAAGCGAGCGTGCACCGAGGTCGCAGCGCGCACTGCTCGAGCTCTTCTCCGGCGAACTGCCCCGGGGAACGCTCGAGTGGACCGCGAGCGACCGTGCCGCGGGCGAGGCGCTGCTGCGCGACCGACGCTTCGATCATGTGGTGTTCACGGGCTCGACGGAGGTAGGCCGGTCCGTGGCGGAGACCTGCGCGCGCACGTTGACGCCAACGACCTTGGAGCTGTCGGGCTGCGACTCCGCGATTGTGCTTGCCGACGCGGATCCGGCGCTCGCGGCCCGCGGCATCTGGGAGGCGGTGACGATGAATGCAGGCCAGACCTGCATGGCGCCGCGCCGCGCCATTGTGGATGCGCGCGCATGGCCCCGCTTCATCGAGGCGCTCGCGCCGCTGGTCGGTGCGTCGGGGCCGGCGAGGCTCGTGAGCGAGCAGTCCGCGGCCCGTGTCGCCGAGTGCGTGCGTGATGCCGTGGCCGGTGGCGGTCGGCCCCTGCGCGGTGTGGTGGAGGCGCCATCGGGCGTGCACTGGCGGCCCGCCGCGGTGGCCGGGGGATCGCTCATGTCGGACCTGGCGCGAGGAGCCCACTTCGGTCCGGCGCTTGCGGTTCTGGCGGCCGATGGCCTCGAGGCGAGCGTGGCGCTGCACCGCCGGTTCGACCAGCACCTCGCCGTGTCCGTCTGGTGCTCTGCCGCGCGGGCCCGTGCGATGTCGCGTGACCGCAGCATGCTGGCGGCGCTCGGAGCGGGTGTGGTGACCTTCAACGACGCGGTGCGCCCCACCGCGCATCCCGCGACGTCGATCGCCGGCCGGGGGCCGAGCGGGTGGGGTGCCAGCCGCGGCGAGGCGGGGCTCCGCGCCATGTCGCGGGACATCGGGGTGTCGTGCACGTCGACGCGCCTGCGCACGCCCTCGGGCGAGCCCACGGCCAGCGTCCAGTCGATCTTCCGTCGCCTCACCGGCCTCGGACGTGCGCGCCGCGCCGTCGCTGGCCTCGATTCGCGCGGCACGCGCCCGTCGGCAGATCCCGCCGGCAGCGAACCGCGCGCAAGGACCCCTCAGCCATGATCCAGCACGCTCACGCTCAAGTGTCCAGGCCGCACCGCACGAGCCCGTCCTCCGGACGCTCCGCGATTGTGATTGGCGGCGGGCTCGCTGGCCTCGCGGCGGCCGTCGAGCTGCGCACCCACGGGATCGACGTGACGCTGGTCGAGCGCAATGCGCACCTCGGCGGCAAGATGAACGTCTACTCGGAGAGGGGATTCTCCTTCGACATGGGCCCGACGATCCTGACGCTGCCGCAGGTGGTGCGCGGCATCATCGAGCGCACGGGCCGCCGCGTCGAGGACCTGCTCCAGCTGGTGCGGCTCGATCCGCAGTGGCGGTGCCTGTTCCATGACGGCACCGCGATCGATCTCCTCGACGATCCGGTGCGCATGGCCCAGTCGCTCGACCGGCAGTTCCCCGGTCAAGGCGCGGGGCAGGGATGGTCCGAACTGCTGGAGTACAGCCGACGGATGTTCAGGCTGAGCGAGAAGGTCTTCTTCTACAGGGACCTTGGCGGGATGGGCGACCTGATGCGCCGCCCGCCCACCGGCGAGCCTGGCCTGCTCGGCGACGTGATGCGCATGCGGATGATGGCCACGATGGCCGGCACCGTGCATCGCCACATCCGCGAGCCGCACATGGCGCAGCTGTGCGAGCACTTCCTGCAGTACGTGGGCTCAAGCCCGTTCCTCGCGCCGTCGATTCTCGCGCTGATCGCGTCGGCTCAGGCGGACCAGGGATGCTGGTACGCGATGGGCGGCACCCGCTCCGTGGCGCGCGCGCTCGAGCGCTGCCTGCGCGAGGATGGCGCGACGGTGATCACCGGGTGCGGCGTGCGCAGGATCGTGACCGACGGTTCCCGCGCGCGGGGCGTGGAGCTTGATGACGGTCGCACCATCGCGGCCGATGCCATCGTGTCCAACTGCGACGTGCAGCGCACGTACCGCGACCTGATGGATGGGCCGGCGGCAGCGCGCGAGCAGCGCGCCATCGGCCGTGCGTGGACCCCGGCCTGCAGCGGCGTGGTCCTGTACCTCGGCCTCTCGCGCCAGTACGACCACCTGGCGCACCACGACTTCCTGTTCTCGTCGGACTCGAAGTCGGAGTTCGGCGACATCTACGGCGCCGGCATCCCGGCGCGCGACCCGACCCTCTACCTGTGCGTGCCGAGCCGAACGGACCCTGCCCAGGCACCAGCCGGTTGCGAGTCGCTCTACGTGCTCGTGCACACGCCATTCGTGCGGCCCGGGCAGCGTTGGGATGGGCCGGGCGGCCTGCTCGAGCAGTACCGGCCCGTGATCCTGCGCAAGCTCAAGCACCACGGGATGGACGACATCGAGCGCCACATCGTCGTGGAGAGGCACCTCACCCCAGCCGGCATCGACCGCATGTACAACGCCGAGGGAGGCGCGATCTACGGGCTTGCATCGCATGGCCTCTTCCGCGGAGGGTTCAAGCCGCGCAACCGCAGCAGGGTGGTGTCGAACCTCTACCTCGCCGGGGGCAGCGCGAACCCCGGTCCTGGCACGCCCATGGTCATGATGAGCGGCGTCACGGCCGCGCGGTCGGCGTGCGAGGATCTTGGTGTCGCGCTTGTGGGCGAGGTCCACACGGCCAACCAGCCTGGCATGCCCACGCGCACGACGCCTGCGGCGTCGGGTGCGGCGCGCCGCGCCGCAGAGCCCGTAGGTGCCGGCGCGGCCTGACGCGCGTCGCCTGCCGAGGCATTCGCGAATGGAGCGCACATCCGGCCACGTCGGTCGCGGCGAGGCGATCCTGGAGGGGCGATGGAACGCGCGCTTCTTCTCGATCTTCGCGTGGTACTCGCGGCGGCTGGTCGCGCGGCACTTTCACGCGCTGCGGCTTGCGGCTGACTCCGTGACCGATGGGCTCGATTCGGAGACTCGCCCGGTCATCGTCGCGCTGTCGCACTCGTCGTGGTGGGACCCGATCGCGGCGGTCCTGGTCAAGGATGCGCTGATGCCGTCGCGGGCGTCGTGCTCGCCGATGGACCGCGTGCAGCTTGAGCGGTTCGGCTTCTTCCGAAAGATGGGCATCTTCGGCATCGATCCCGATGATGCGGGCGCGGCAGGTCCCATGGTCGACTACGTGATGGACCGCATGCGGGAGCATCCGAGGCCAACGCTCATCATCACGCCGCAGGGTCGCTTCGCGGATGTGCGCGCGCCGCTGGAGGTGCGCCCCGGCGCCGCGCTGGTGGCGGCGAGGCTGGTTCGGGACGGGCAGCGTCCGCGCGTGGTCAGCGTGGCTGTCGAGTACCCGTTCTGGATTGACCGCAGGCCGGAGATGCTCGTGCGCGTGCGCGAGTGCGCGGTGCCGCAGGACGGCGCGCGCGCCTCCGCGTGGCAGCGCGCGATCGAGCAGGGAATGGGCGGCAATGCGGCGGCGCTCGCCGAGCTTGCGGTCGCGCGCGATCCCTCGCGGTTCCGCACGCTCGTGGGCAAGGGCTCGGGCGCGGTGCATCCGGTGTTCGACGCGTGGGCGAGGCTGCGCGGGAAGTCGACAGCCATTGACATGTCGCGTCGGCGCGGCCCGGCCGCTGGGGGAGGCGCCCGATGATGCACTGGGCATGGACAGCGGTTGCGGCCTTCGCGCTCGTCGCGTCCGCCATCCCCCTGATCGTCACGCTGCGCAACCTGCCCCTCTACCGCGGCACGCGCGGCCGCGATCGCCGTGCGGACCGCGCCGGCGTAGCGGTCAGCGTGTGCATCCCCGCGCGCAACGAGGCGCCGAACATCGAGGCGTGCGTGAGGTCTGCGCTGTCGTGCGGCGGATCCGAGGTCGAGGTGTGCGTGTACGACGACCAGTCCACGGACGGCACGGGGGAGATCCTGCGGCGGCTTGCCGCCGAGGATCCGCGCGTGCGCATCGTGCCCACGGTGCCGCTGCCGGATGGCTGGAACGGGAAGATGTGGGGATGCGACCGCATGGGTCGTGCCGCCCGCGGCACGTGGGTGCTGTTCACCGACGCCGATGTGAGGCTCGCGCCCGAGTGCCTGTCGACGACGCTGTCGGCTGCGGAGTCGCTCGGTTGCGACCTGCTCTCGACGGTGCCGCGGCAGCTCACCGGGTCGTGGGCCGAGGACGCCGTCGTGCCGCTCATCCACTACGTGCTCCTGGGCTACCTGCCCATGGGACGCATGCGCACCACGCTCGACCCGGCGGCGAGCGCGGGTGTGGGGCAGTTCCTCTTCGTCAGGCGCGAGGGTTGGCTGGCCATCGACGGCTACGCGCGCTTCCCCGGCACGATGCATGACGGGATCCGGATGCCTCGCGAGTTCCGGCGCGCCGGCATGCGCACGGACCTCTTCGATGGCACGGCGCTGGCGCAGGTGCGCATGTACCGCGGCCTCGCGCAGACCTGGCGCGGCTTCGCGAAGAACGCGTACGAGGGTCTTGGGTCGATCTGGCTTCTGGCGCTCGTCACGGCACTTCACGTCGGCGGCCAGGTCGCGGCGTGGGGCATCCTTGCCGCGGCCGCCGTCGCGGCGGCGACGGGCATGCAGGTCCATGCGGTCGCAGCGGCAGTTGCGGCGTCAGCCGCTGCGGTCCAGCTCGTGCACCGGTATGCGCTGCGGCGCGCATTCGGGCATTCCTGGCGCGCCGTGGTGCTGCACCCCCTGGGGCTCGCGATGCTCACGGCGATCCAGTGGCACTCGCTGTGGCTGTCGCTGCGGGGGCGCCGCGAGTGGCGGGGGCGGGTGTCTGGGCTTCCCGCGCAGGGCTCGTCTGCAGCGTGACCATCTCCCGGTAGCGGCCGCTGCGCGCCATCAGGTCGTCGTGCGTGCCCATCTCCGCGATGCGGCCGCCCTCGAGCACCACGATCAGGTCCGCGTGGCGCACCGTGCTGAGCCGGTGCGCGATCACGAAGGTGGTGCGGTGTCGCATGAGTCGGGCCAGGGCGGACTGGATCAGCTGCTCGCTCTCGGTGTCGAGATTGCTGGTGGCCTCATCGAGGATCAGGATGCGCGGCTGCGCCAGAAGGGCGCGCGCGATGGCGATGCGCTGGCGCTGGCCGCCCGAGAGCTTCACGCCGCGCTCGCCGATCTGCGTGTCGTATCCGGACGGGAGCGCCTCTATGAACTCGGCGGCATTCGCAGCTCGGGCCGCCTCGGCGATCGCCTCGCGGCTGGCGCCGCGGTGCGCGTAGGCGATGTTGTCCGCGATCGTGCCGTCGAAGAGGAAGACATCCTGCTCGACGATTCCCAGCAGCGCACGCCAGCTCTCGAGCGTCGCGTCACGGAGGTCAAGGCCATCGACGAGGATGCGGCCGCCGCACGGGTCGAAAAAGCGCGCCACCAGGTTGCACAGCGTGGTCTTGCCGCTGCCGGAGCGCCCGACGAGCGCGACGACGGAGCCTGCGGGCACGTGCATCGAGATCCCGTCGAGCACAA
>JBIIIL010000113.1:0-7909 GCA_044234825.1 Phycisphaerales bacterium | reverse complement strand
CGAGGACATGTACGACTGCCTCGAGGGGGCGGATGCGCTGGTGATCTGCACCGAGTGGGGCGAGTTCCGGGCACCGGATTTCAGGCGCATGAAGGGGCTGCTGAGGTCCCCGCTGCTGTTCGACGGGCGCAACCTGTACCGGTCCCAGACCGTGGCGCAGCACGGATTTACGTACGTGTCGATCGGCCGGGCGACGGTCCGGCCGGGCGCCTGGCGCAGCCGCTAGCGGGACCGGCAATCCGGAAACGGGCGGGAACCCCGGGGAAAACGCATTTTTCGCGTTGAAGTCGTTGAGAAGTGCCGGAAAAACCCGTAGATTTTGCGCACCGCAGTGTTTGCGGGCGGGAGCGAGACCGGTTTTCTCGAGAGGACTCGTGGCGAATGCACACGAGTCGACAATTCAACGAAAGGACAGGAACGGATGCCAACAGCCACCAAGAAGAAGACGACGACGAAGAAGGCCTACAAGGCGACCGCAGCGTCGACGCGCCGCAGCCGCGGCGCCGTGATCACGGAGATCACGGAGGCCACCGGCCTCAAGCGCTCGCAGGTCAAGGAGGTCTTCGACGTCCTCACGCAGATGATCGCGGCCGACCTCAGCAAGCGCGGCTGTGGCGAGTTCAACTTCATGGGCCTCATGAAGATGAAGACCGTCATCAAGCCCGCCACCAAGGAGCGTCAGGGCAAGAACCCCTTCACCGGTGAGACCATCACCATCAAGGCGAAGCCCGCGTCCCGCAAGGTGCGCGTGCGCGCCCTGAAGACGCTCAACAACATGCTCTGAGCGAAGTCGACCCCGACTTGAATCGTTCGCGCGGCCCCGCCATGTGCGGGGCCGCGCTGCGTTTTGGGAGATGCGCGCGATCGCGCGACGCGGACTGCACCGTGGCGATCAGCGCGCGATCGCGGCGCGCAGGCTGCCGCCGCACGCGTCGATCAGCGCACGCGCATCGGCCGCGCTGCAGCCGCGCGCGCGCATCACCAGCGCGACCTTGACGTGGCCTCCAGCGTCGTGCAGCAGCGCGAATGCCTGCTCGCGCGAGAGCTCAGGCGAGATCTCCCGCATCACGCGCAGCGCACGGTCCACGAGCTTGTCGTTGGTGGCGGCCAGGTCGACCATCAGGTTGCCGTGCACCTTGCCCAGGCGCGTGAACGCGACGGTCGTGATGATGTTGAGCGCGAGCTTGGTGGCGGAGCCCGCCTTGAGCCGCGTGCTGCCCGTGACGATCTCCGGGCCGGTGTCGAGGACGATCAGCCCGTCGCATCCCGCGGGCACATCGCGCGGCGCGCAGGTCAGCAGCGCCGTGGCCGCGCCCCGTGCGTGCGCCATCTCGATCGCGCCGAGCACGTAGGGCGTGGTGCCTCCCGCGGCAATGCCCAGCAGCGTGTCGCGCGCGCCGACTGCGAGTCGGCCGAGCTCCTCGCGCGCGCCGCCATGCTCATCCTCGCGCCCCTCGCTCGAGCGGCGCAGCGCGGCGTCTCCGCCCGCGATGATCCCCACGACCTGCGATGGGTCGCTGCGGAAGGTTGGCGGGCATTCGCTCGCGTCGAGCACGCCAAGCCTGCCGCTGGTGCCCGCACCCACGTAGACGAGCCTGCCGCCCTCGCGCATCCGCGGCACGAGAGCCTCGATGAACGCCGATAGCGCCGCCGAGGCGGCGGACACCGCGCGCATCGCCTGCGCATGGTCATCCACCATCGCATCGACGGCCTCGCGCACCGTGAGCGCATCGAAGTTCGCGCTTCCCGGATGGCGACGCTCGGTGCCGACGTGCGAGCGGTCCGGCGGAAGGGCGCCGCGCACGCTCACCGCGACGGCTCCGGCCTGAGCGTGCGCACGAAGTGAGACCACTTCGCGCTCTCGCCCGCTTCGCCGAATCCGCCATGACCTGCCCTCGGGAAGAGCAGCATGCCGAACGGCCGGTTCATGGACTGCAGGCGATCGGCGAGCGCCCACATGTTGTTGGGGTGCACGTTGTCATCCTGCATGCCGTGGATGATGAGCAGCGACCCGCGGAGGTCCTTGGCGCGCTCGACCGCGCTGGCCGAGGCGTACCCCTCCGGATTCTCGCGCGGGGTGCGCATGTAGCGCTCGGTGTAGATCGTGTCGTACTGGCGCCAGTCCGTGGGGCCGCTGAAGGCCACCGCGCTCGAGAACACATCGGGATGGCGCAGGAGCCCCATGATGCTCATGTAGCCGCCGTAGCTCGAGCCGGTGATCCCCATGCGCGACGCATCGACGTACGGGCGGCGCGAGACCTGGCGCGCCGCCGCCGCCTGGTCGTCCACATCGGGGCCTCCAAGCGCGAGGTATGTCGCGTCCTCAAACGCCTTGCCGCGGCCGGGCGTGCCGCGGTTGTCGACGCTCAGCACCAGGAACCCGAGCTCGCAGTCGGGCTGCGGGCGCGAGAACGACCATCGCACGACGCGCACCCCAGGACCGCCGTAGGTCTCGACCACCAGCGGGTAGCGACGCGAGGGATCGAAGTCTGACGGGAACCAGAGGATTCCGTAGAGCGGCGTGACGCCGTCGGCGGCCGTGAGCACGACGGGTTCCGGGGGCACCAGACCGCGCGCGGCCCACGGATCCTTCGGCGCCCCAGACCCCTCGGCGGCGGCGTCTCCGCCGGCCGGGACGCCAGGAACGTCCGAGACGACCGTGCCATCGGCGCGGTACAGCCGCATGACTGGAGGGCGCACGAGCGTCTCGTCCGATGCGACAAAGTGCGCACCACCCGGGGCCACCGAGAATCGGGCGTGGTGAGCATCGCGCGGTGTGTGACGCGCCTGACCCGTGCCGTCAAACGCGACCGACATCAGCTGCGGCTCGATCGCATGCTCCCCTGTGCACGCGGAGTACCACAGCCGTCCGCCACGCTCGTCGACTGACACGATCGAGTCGACCGGCCGGTCTCCGCTCGTCAGCCGCACCGGCGCGGTCCCTGCGTCGAGCGAATGGAGCTCGTACTGCTTCAGCCCCGACCTCTCCGATGCCCAGATGAAGCGCCTGCCATCGGAGAGCCACCGCATCTCGGGCCGGTTCTGCTGCCAGTTGGGCTGCTCCTCGCGGATCACGACGCGCACCGCTCCGGTCGCGGGATTCGCCGCGCAGAGGTCGAGCACGCTCTGGCGGCGGTTGGTGCGCAGGAACAGCAGCTCCGACCCATCGGGAGCCCACTGCGGCCCGTACACGTACTCCCACTGGTCGCGCGGACCCGCATCCACTTTGATCCGCGTGGTCGGACTGGCGATCTCGACGATCTCGATGCCTGCATCGGGATTGCGGTCGCCTGGCTTTGGGTAGCGCTCGACGTCGGTGGTGGTGAACAGCTCGGTGAGGCCTCCGAGCATGGTGAAGGGCGGCACCTGCGAGTCGTCGAAGCGGTAGTAGGCGAGGCGCTTCGAGTCCGGAGCCCACCACATGCCTGTGGTCTGGTCCAGTTCCTCCCCATAGACCCAGCTCGCGGTGCCGAAGCGCAGACCGTTGCCGCCTTCCGACGTCACCTCGATGGCCACGCTGTCCACGCCGGGCTCCTGACCCGCGCCCACCGGGGAGATCCTGACGTTTCCCTTCACCGATGCGGCGACCCAGAGCCCATCAGGCGACGGCTCGACAGGCCGCTGCCGACCGCGACTTGGCGCAGGCGGATCCGATGGCTTCGGCGGTGGAGGCGGTGGCGGATCTGCGCCCTCAGGCGCATCGGACACGTCGCCTGAGGCGATCCGCATCACCTTCCATGCATTGCCCTGACGGAACCACAGACTGTCGCCGGCCACGTCCCATCTCACGTCGCGAGGCAGGCCGCGACCGCCGCCGTCGCGCCACTGCGACTGGACCTGCATCGCGCGAGCGGCACCGGGAAGCTGCTCGTAGGGCGTCCAGTCCGCGCACACACGCGGTGCGATGCCAGCCACGAGCAGCAGGGCCAGCGCGCACGCGCCTGCGCGCGTCCTCATGCCACGGGCGAGCGCAGGCACGCAGCCCGAGGAGGATCGCGCACGCACCGCGCGGAACTCAGCCCACACGCGCCGCATGGCGGAAGCGCTCCATCCGCTCGCCGATCTCCTCGCCGCGCAGCGCGCGAAGCCTCTCGAGGCCGAAGGACTCGATCGTGAAGCTCGCCACCACCGTGCCCGACGCGAGTGCCGCCTGCACCGCATGGAAGTCCACCTTGCCGGCACGCGACAGGTGGCCCATCATCGCTCCCGCGAAGGAGTCGCCCGCGCCGGTGGGATCGACGACGTGATGCTCGTCTAGCGGGAATGCGGGCAGCGCCGCGATGCCGTCGCGGTGCACGAGCACGCAGCCATGCTCCCCCTTCTTGACGACCGCGAAGGTCGGGCCCATGTCGAGGATCCGCTTGCCCGCGCTGATCGCGTTGCGGAACCCTGTGAGCTGGCCTGCCTCGGAGTCGTTGATGATGATGCCGTCGACGCGCCTGACCAGCTCCCGCAGCTCCGCGTGCGCCGTCGTGATCCACAGGTCCATCGTGTCCGCGACCACAAGCTTGCGGGCCGGGAACTGCTCGATGAAGCTCGCCTGCACCGTGGGATGGGTGTTGCCCAGGAAGACCAGCGCGCTGTCGGAGTAGTCCGCTGGCGCGCGAGGAGGCTCCTCCTGGAGGACGCCCACCTCGGTGAAGAGCGTGTGGCGCACGTTCACGTCCTCCTCGTAGCGGCCGCCCCACGCGAAGGTTCGCGAACCTGCCCGCTGCTCGAGGCCTCGAAGGCACACGCCCTGGAAGCCCTCGAGGATGCGCCGGTGACCGTCGGGCCAGTCGGCACCCACGGCGGCAACCACCCGCACCGGAGCGAAGAAGCTGGCGGCGGCGGCGAAGTAGGCCGCGCTTCCGCCGGGCACGCCCTCGCGCCGGTCACGCGGGGTGTAGACGGTGTCGATGCCGATGGTGCCTGTGACGACGAGTTTCACGCGGGCAAGGTATCGCCCGCAGGCTTTGACGTGCCGCGCGCCCAGCCGAGACCCATCGCCACGCCGACCGCGATGCCCCCTGCCGCATCCACCGGAAGCACATGCAGCAGCGGGGACAGCGCGCCAGTCGCCAGCAGCGCATCGGGTGCGGCGGCCAGCCGAGCACCCGACGCCACCTGCGCGAGCCCAAGCGCGAGCAGCGGCGCGCCAAAGATGAGGATCGGCTGCACCTTCGGCGCCGCCATCCGGGATCCGGCGCCGCAGACCATTCCTGCGACCACGGCGGCGCCGATGGCCTGGCCCTTCGTCCCTGAGCGCGCCACCACCCAGATCACGGGGATCGCGAGCACCGCGGGCGCAAGAGCGCGCAGCGCATCGCCATGCGCGAGCTCGCGCCACAGGCTGACGCCCTCCTCGCGAGGCACGTCGGGCAGCGGCCCGCTCATGCGGAACACCACGATGGCGCACGCCGACATGACCAAGGCCCACGCGCACGTCTCGATGCCGATCGCGGGCATGGCCACGCCGTCAAAGACCAGGCCCGACAGCGGCCCCGTGCGCATCGCGTACACGCTGATCGTGGCGCCTAGCACGAACAGGCCGACGACAGCGTTCACGAGGCGGCCGACAAGGCAGCCGAGCGCCGTGGCGCCCACCAGCAGCACACCCATCGAGACGGCAGTGCTCACCCGGCTCGCCGAGGCGATCAGCGCCGCGGGTGGAACCCCGCGCGGATCGGCGTCGAGAAGCGCGAGCCAAAGCCCGCCAATGACCGCTCCCACAAGGGCGACGCCGAGCACCGTGAACCGGAAGGCCGTGCCGCTCATGCAGCATGGTGTATCCGCGCGCGGCATCCCCCGCAAGGACCGAGACCCGGGACGTACGCTCGCGGCATGACTGGCGAGCCGAGCATGCGCACCGTCACGCTCACCGGGAACGCACTGTCCATCGCGGACCTCGAGGCCGTGGCGCGCGGCGCCGCCCGCCTCGCCCTTGACGCCGCCGCCGCGCGCACGCTCGAGGCAGGGCGCGGCGCGATGCTCTCCCGTGCCGCCTCGGGCGCGCCCATCTATGGCGTGAACACGGGCTTCGGCAGCTTCGCGCATGTCCGCATCGATGGCGACCGGCTCGCCCTCATGCAGCGCAACCTCATCCTGTCCCATGCGGCCGGCGTCGGCGATCCGCTGCCTCGCGACGTCGTGCGTGCGATGATGTGCGCACTCGCCGCAAGCCTCGCCCGGAACCGCTCGGGGGTCCGCGCCGCAGTGGTCGAGTCGATCATCGGGCACCTCAACGCGGACATCACGCCCGTAGTGCCCTCCCGCGGCAGTGTCGGCGCATCTGGAGACCTTGCGCCGCTTGCGCACGTGGCGCTGGCGCTGATCGGCGAGGGCGATGCGCTCCACGCAGGCGCCCGCACCGCCGCGCGCGCCGCGCAGGCCCGGGCCGGCATTGCCCCGCTCGCGCTCGAGGCCAAGGAGGGGCTTGCGCTCATCAACGGCACGCACCTGATGTCCGGCGTCGCCGCACTCTGCGTGGCGGACTCGGCCCGCATGTCCGACGCGGCGATTGCGGCGGCGGCGATGGCCATCGACGCGTGCCGCGCGAGCCACGGGCCGCTCGATCCGCGCATCCATGAGGCCCGCCACCAGCCGGGGCAGTCGCTAGTGGCAGCGCGCATGCGGGCGCTCCTTGAGGGAAGCGCCATCGGCCCATCTCACCGCGATGGCGACCCGCGCGTGCAGGATCCCTATGCGCTGCGCGCAGCGCCGCAGGTGATGGGGGCGGTGCACGACACGATCCACTGGGTGCGCGGCACCGTCGAGCGCGAGCTCGCCGCCGTCACCGACAACCCGCTTGTGTTCCCCTCTGGCCCAGGGGCGGATGTGGTCAGCGGCGCGAACTTCCATGGCATGCCCGTGGCGATCGCGCTCGATGCGCTGAAGATCGCGCTGTGCCACGCGGCGGGCATCGCGGAGCGACGCATCTACTGGGCGCTGTCGGGACATGACCGGCACAGCAACTTGCCGCCTCATCTCGCCGGCGACGGCGGCGTCGAGAGCGGACTGATGATCGTGCAGTACGCCGCGGCCGCGTGCTGCAACGAGCTCCGCACGCTCGCGTATCCCTCGAGCGTCGGCAACATCCCGACCTGCGCGGGGATCGAGGACTACAACTCGATGGGCGCGACGAGCGCGCTGCACGCGCTGCAGTCGGTGTCGCTGGCGCGATCCGTGATCGCATCGGAGCTGCTCGTGATGGCGCAGGGCCTCGAGCACCAGCGGCCTCTGCGCAGCGGTGCAGGCGTCGAGCGGGCGCATGCGGCGGTGCGCGCCGTGGCCTCTCGCCTCAATGGCGACCGCTCCCCCTCGCCCGATGTCGCGGCCATCTCGTGCCTGGTGGCCTCGGGCGCATTGGGCACCTGATCCCATGAGGCTCGCCGTCTACTCGCACCGGCGGTACGAGGCGCCGTTCCTGACCGACGCCGCCGCGGAGCGCGGCATCGAGCTGCTGACGATCGACGCGTCGCTGTCGCCGGTCACCGCACCGCTGGCGCGTGGCTGCGGCGCCGTGTCGATCTTCGTGGGCGACGACGCGTCCGCGCCCTGCCTCGCGATGCTCGCCGACGGCGGCACGCGCCTCATCGCGCTCCGCTGCGCGGGCTTCAACCATGTCGACCTCGTGGCTGCCGAGCGGCTCGGGATCGCTGTCGCCCGGGTGCCTGCGTACTCGCCCCACGCCGTCGCCGAGCATGCGATCGCGCTGATGATGGCCCTCAACCGCAAGGTGCACCGGGCGTTCAACAGGGTCCGCGAGCAGGACTTCTCGCTCGACGGGCTCATGGGATTCGACATGCACGGCAAGACCGCGGGCATCGTCGGCACAGGCGAGATCGGCACCGTGGCATGCCAGATCCTCGCGGGGTTCGGGTGCAGGGTGATCGCTCACGACCCGAAGCCGAACCCGAGGTGCGAGGCG
>JBIIIL010000008.1:0-26060 GCA_044234825.1 Phycisphaerales bacterium | reverse complement strand
GGTCCGGGATGAGTCCCACGTACCAGAACACCAGCGAGACCGTGAAGTAGGTGCTCACCGCGAACACGTCCCACAGCAGCGGCGAGCGGAACTGCGGCCACATCTCCATCTGGTTGGGGATCGGGAAGAGCCAGTAGGCGAACCACACGCGACCGACGTGGATGCCCGGGAACAGGCCGGCGCAGATGACCGCGAAGATGGTCATCGCCTCCGCGAAGCGGTTGATGCCCGTGCGCCACTTCTGGCGGAACAGGAAGAGGATCGCGGAGATCAGGGTGCCTGCGTGGCCGATGCCGACCCAGAAGACGAAGTTCGTGATGTCGAAGGCCCACATCACGGGGTTGTTGAGGCCCCACACGCCGACGCCTGTGAAGATCAGGTAGGTCACGGCGATGCCGAGCAGGCCCACGAGCCCGATCGACACCGCGAACGCGACGTACCAGGCCATCGGCGGCGGGTTCTCGGAGACGCGGCAGACCTGGTGGGTCACCTCTCCGAAACGGTGCAAGCCCAGGACGAGCGGCGCCCGCTCGCCTGGCGTCTCCGCGGTGTTGTCGCGGTCGACGAATCCTCTGGTGGACGATGTGGTCTGCATCTGGGTGGTCCGTGCGCGCCTCAGGCGCCGTGCGAGGAATGTCCGTTGGACGAGCCGTGGCCGTCACCGTGGCCGCCGTGCCCGTGACCGTGCGATGACGGGCGCGGGATGGCGGGGTTGGTGACGCGGGCGAGGTACTTCAGCCGCGGCTTCGTGTTGAGCTCCTCGAGGAGGTCGTACGAGCGTCCGCTGCGCTGGAGCTGCGACACGCGGCTCTTCGGATCGTTGAGGTCGCCGAAGACGATCGCCTCCGCCGGGCACGCCTGCTGGCATGCCGTCACGATGGCGCCGTCCGGGATCGAGAAGTTCGCGCTTCCGGTGGCGGTGCCGCCGGCGCGCGCCCACTCGTTCTTGTACTTGATCTTTGCCGCCTGGATGCGCTGCGTGCAGAAGGTGCACTTCTCCATCACGCCGCGCATGCGCACGGTGACCTCCGGGTTGAACTGCATGCGCAGCCAGATGTCCGGACCGTCCTTCACGTAGTACTCGGGCTTCACCTTCATCCAGCCCTCCTCGCGCTCGGGCTCGCGGCGCTGGTAGTCGAAGAAGTTGAAGCGGCGCACCTTGTAGGGGCAGTTGTTGCTGCAGTAGCGGGTGCCGATGCAGCGGTTGTAGACCATCGAGTTGAGGCCATCCGCGTCGTGCACGGTGGCCGCCACCGGGCACACCTGCTCGCACGGCGCGTTCTCGCAGTGCAGGCACGTCACCGGCTGCACGGCGTAGCTGTCCGGCCGCTTGGGGTCGTGGCCGCGGAAGTAGCGGTCCACGCGGATCCAGTGCATCTCGCGGCCGCGCAGCACCTGGTCCTTGCCGACGACGGGGATGTTGTTCTCCGCCTGGCACGCCGTGATGCAGGCGCCGCAGCCCGTGCACGAGTTGAGGTCGATCGACATCGCCCAGCGGAAGTGGGCGCCGTCCAGGTTCTTCTCCTCCCACAGCGAGAGGCGGCTGACGACATGCGTCGCGTGGCGCGCGAAGTCCGGGTGCGTGCGGTAGTCATCGAGCGAGGCCTCGCGCACGAGCGTGGGCAGGCGCTCCTGCACGCCTTCGTGCGGGACGTTCGGGATGAGCGCGTCTGCCGAGCCGTGATCCTGCGTCGACGCGACCGCATACGTGTCGCCGGTCCGCCTGACCGAGACGCCGCCGGCGAAGCCTGGGGCTGCGGTCGTGCGCATGGGGTAGGCGTTGAAGCCTGAACCCGCGGCGATGCGGCCCGCCTCGGGGCCGCGCCCGTAGCCGAGCGCGATCGTGACGCACTGCTCGGCATGGCCAGGCACGACCCACGCGACGGCCTGCATCGAGCGGTTGCCGGCGGTGATCGTGACCATGTCACGGCTCTTCACGCCGAGCGTCTCGGCGGTGGCCGGACCCATCAGGGCCGCGTTGTCCCACGTGATCTTGCTCACCGCGTCCGGCAGCTCCTGCATCCAGGAGATGTTGGCGAAGCGGCCGTCGAAGACCTTCGAGTCGAAGGCGAACGCGAGCTCGAGGCCCGGCGCTGACGCCGTCGCCGCAGCGGCCTGCACCAGCCCGGCCACGCCGGAACCGCTCGCTGACGGCGACTGCTGCATCGCGGCGGTGCCTTCCCAGTAGCCGCGGTCAAGCGCGCCGCGCCACGCCGACTCGAACGCGGGTCCCGAGAGGCCGGTGCGGGCCATGTGCGTCGCGCGCACGGCATCCCAGCTGTTGGGCACGTCATCGCCGCACAGCGCCGCAACGAACTGCGACTCGTTCACTCCGCCCTGGTCGGGGGCCACCATCGGCTCGATCAGCGGCTGGATCATCGAGATCGAGCCATCGAGCGCGAGCGTGTCGCCCCACGCCTCGAGCGGATGCGCACGCGGCACATGGAATGAGCATGCCGCGTGGCGCGACGTCTCGTTCGCGTAGTGCGAGAGGTGCGCCACCGCCGGCACGCTGGCCATCGCCTTCGCGAAGTCGAGGTCGGCGGGCGCGTCGTAGGCGGGATTGCCGCCGAGGATCGCGAGCGCCTTCACGCGGCCGGCCGCCATGTCGGCCGCGAGCGCGCGGAGCTGCGCCGTGCGCGACTCGCCGGCGAGAGGCATGTAGCGCACGGTGGTGCCGATGTTGCCGAGGCGGTCGTTGAGCAGGGCGACCAGCGCGTGGACTGCGGCAGGCTGGCGGGAACCGGCCACAAGCAGCGACTTGCCGCGGTTGGCCTGGAGGTCGGCGAGGAGCGCGTCGATGACCTTCGCCTGCAGCCCGCTCGTCTGCGCGCCGCCGAGGAGGTCCGACACGCGCGCCGCAGGCGCGAGCGCATCGAGCGCAGCCTTGAGCGACGCATCGCTGCCGGCGACGCCGAGGCGGCTCGCCACCATCGCGAGAAGCACGGCGACGTCAGCCGCGCGGAGCGCGATCCTCTCGTCGGCGTTCATGCCGGTGGCGGACAGCCCTGCCTCGATGACGTAGAGGCGCGACAGCTTCTGCTGCTTCGGGTCGGTGGCAGGATCGATGCGGCGCGTCCGGGCGAAGTCACGCGACCAGCGCGCGCTGAGCACGTCGGAGGCGAGGAAGTCGGCATCGACCGACACCACAACGGACGCCTTGTCGAACGAGGGCACTGCACGCATCGCACGGCCGAAGGCCGCCTCGGTGCCTGCACGCTCGGAGTCGTCGTTGGCCGCCTCCCACTCGTACCACTTCGCACTGGGGTAGGCCTTCGCGAACCGCACACGCATCGCGTCGGCGCTCGGGCCCGACAGCGACTCCGACAGCACAGCCATGCCCTCGCCGCCCGAGGCGCGCATCGGGCCGATCGTCGACGACACCCAGGCCTGGAAGCTCGACCACGAGCTCTGCTGGCCCTTGCTCAGGACGGTGCGGCTGCGGTCGGGGTCGTACAGCTCGAGGATGCGCCCCTGCACGGATGGCGTCGTGCCTGAGCAGCCTGCCGGGTGCGAGGGATTGCCGTCGAGCTTGATCGGCCGGCCGTCGTAGCTCTTGGCGAGCACCGGAATGCCGAGTCCCGCCACAGGCATCGTCGTCGCGTAGAGCACTGGCACGCCGGGAGTGCGGTTCGCAGGCTGGTTCGCGGCGGGAACGATCTTCGACTCGGGCCAGCGCCGGCACCCCGCGAGACCGAGTCCCGCGAGCGCAAACGACGCGCCCATCACCTTCATGAAGCTGCGGCGCTCGGAATCGGATCCGAGCTCGCTCGCTCCCTCCGGGAACTCGCGGTGCATCCACTCCTTGAATTCGGGCGTCTGCGTCAGGTCCTCGACGCTTCGCCAGTACGTGCGGTTCACCGGTGGCATGTCGAGCAGTTCTCGCTTGGGTTGATGTGGTAGAGCTTGACGAGCGACTCGCGCTCCTCGCGGGTCATCTGAGTCTTCTGGTCCCACGCCAGATTCGTGATCTGGGACACGGGGCGCAGCCTGTCGGTGGGATCGCGGTGGCAGTCCAGGCACCAGCCCATCGAGAGCGGCTGGTCCTTCCACACCACTTCCATCTGGTCCACGCGACCGTGGCACTCGACACACCCGACCCCGCGGTTCACGTGCGCGGAGTGGTCGAAGTACGAGTAGTCCGGGAGCTTGTGCACCTTCGCCCACGGGATCGAGAGGCCGTTCTCGTAGCTCTTGCGCACCGGCTCGAGCTTCGGGCTATCCCGGTGGATCTGCGTGTGGCAGTTCATGCACGTCTGGGTTGGCGGCACGGCCGCGAAGGCCGCCGACTCGACGGTGTTGTGGCAGTACCTGCAGTCCATGCCCAGGATGCCCGCGTGGAGGGCGTGGCTGTACGGGACCGGCTGCGAGGGCATGTAGCCCACGTCCAGTGTCTTTGGGCTGAACCCATAGGCGACCACGAACACCACGTACAGGGGTAGGGTCGCGCCGGCCACCAGCAGCAGCGGCAGCAGGGCGTTGGTCCATCGGGGGAATAGGAATCTGCTCATGAGGGGGGCTTGTTCGGGAGAAATGGCGTCACGGAGCGGTGGCTCCGTTCCTTTTTTCACGAAGGTCGGGGAATGCTAGAGGGTGTGCGAAGGAAGCGTCAACGAAGCGAGGGACTTCAGATGAAATGGCGGGGACTTGAGAAATCGGGCGGCCCATCCTCCGCACGATCTCACGCAATCACGACGCCTATTCCGACATGTACTGTGTGTCGATGACCGGCCCCCCCTCCTCACCCGCGGTCATCAGAGCTCGGGTGCGCGCGGACTCGGTCGATGATGCGCTCCGCCATATCGCGGATCTGCTGGCACTCGAGGCTGGCGGCCAGTTGAGCGCCCATGACGTCCTGAAAGGGCTTATCCAACGAGAGGCAGTCGCATCTACGAACATCGGTTCTGGCGTTGCCATGCCACATTTTATTGACAACAAAGTGTCTGCCGCAAGTGTGGTGGCGATCACGCTTGAAAGTCCTATAAAATGGGGAAGCATCATTGCCCCAGTCGACATCGTGTTCGGACTCTCAGGCACCCCCGCTGAGCCGTGGCGACATGTCCGGTCTCTGGCCCATCTCGCGAGGCTGGCCTTAGTGCCCGGCGTCGCCGACCGCATCCGAGGTGCCGTCGACGACGAGGCCTTGCGCCGAGTGTTCGCGGAAGAGGATGGCCGACATGGCTGAGCGCGGCGAGAAGCTGGTGGTGCTGGTGGTCCGGACGGCGGAGTCCTTCGATCCGCTGATCAACGCGCTGCTCGATGCCGGAATGACCGGGGCCACTGTCGTCGACTCGCGTGGCCTCGCCGCCGTGCTGCGCCATGAGATGCCGATCTTCGCCGGTCTCGCCGCGCTGCTGCCCCAGACCACTGGCTCCCGCATGATCGTGAGCATCGCCAGCCGGGAGAGCGTGGACATGCTCATGCGCTTCATAGACGACATGCCGCCGGAGGTCCGTCCCGTGGGCGCAGTGGTCCCGATCGAGAGAACCATCGGCCTGCCATGATCGTCGCTGCAGAGGGCACGCTCCCGACGCCCGGCCTCGTGCTCGTCATCGTTGCAGTCGCCGCAGTGGCGCTGCTTGCAGGTGGCGCGCGCATGGAGCGCATCGCGCGCATCCCTGCGGTTGGCGCGCTTGTGCACGGCGGATGGGTGTACTGCGCGGTGGGCGTATGCCTCGGTCCGCTGGGCATCCACGTGCTGGACAGCGCGAGGCTCGCGGCGCTTCAGCCGCTCGTGTCATGCCTCCTCGCGCTGATCGGGCTCATTGCAGGCGTTCAGTGCTCGCCCGCGATCGTGCGCGCGATCCCCATGCGGCTCATCGGGTGGTCATGCCTTGACGCCATCGTGTCGGTCGCCATCGGCGTCGTCGTCATGCTGATGCTGGCGCGCGTGCTCCTCGGTCCGCTTGACGCGGGCGGTGTCCTCGACCTGCCCGGGCTTCTCCTCGCGGCTGCCGCGGCAGGCACGTTCGCCGCCGCCACGTGCGGTTGGGCACCCGAGTCGCGGACGCTCATCGCATCGGCGCAGCCCAGATCCGTGCGGCTTGCCGTGCTCGTGCAGGCTGGGGGAGGCCTTTCGGCGATCGTCGCGGTCGCCCTCTCCTCGGTGGCCGTCATCCCGCTCGATCCCGTGGCGGATGGCGGCATGGCGCTCGCGCCCGCGCTCGGCGCCCCTGTGCTCATCGCCACGTGCATCGCGGCGCTCGTCGTGACCGCCATCGCATGGCTGCTGCTGCGTGACGCGAACCGGGACGATGCGACCGCCACGGCCACGCTGTTCGGGGCGCTGGCGCTCGTCGCGGGAATCGCCTCCGCCGCGGCATCGTCACCGCTCCTTGCCGGCATGCTGCTTGGCATCTGCCTCGCGCAGCTTGGCGGGAGCGCATCGCGGCTGCTCTCGATACCCCACGCCAGCGAGCCCGTCGCCGCCGCCGCGCTCTTCCTGGTCGCCGGCGCCGAGCTGAGGATCGAGCACGCCGGCCCGGTGTGCGCCGCCGCGCTCGCGCTCGCGGTCGCACGGCGCGCGCTCAAGCCTGCCGTGCTGCGACTCGCGCTTCGCAGCGAGCGCGACTCCATCGCGCTCGAATCGCCGCTGGCGCGTGCCTCCGTGCGCCAGGCTCCCGTCGCGATCGCGCTCGGGCTCACCGCACACGCGCTCCTGCCTGCGCCCGCAGGCCCGATGGTGCTGAGCGTGGTGGTGCTCGCCGGCGCCGCGTCATGGGTGCTGGCGGCGCTGCCGCGCATCGAGCGCACCGCGCGGCCCGCACGATCGCCCGCGGAGGCCTCTCGATGAGCGCGGTGGTCGCGCACAGGCCCCGCGCGTCCGTGATCTGGATGCGCAAGGCGGTGTCGCTCGCGGCAGCGCTCGTCGCCACCGCCGCGCTGGCCGCCATCGCCCATCGCCTCACGCGGCGCGCGCCGCTCGATCCGGCCGCTGCCGTCGCCACCGCGACCGCCGCGCTTGGGTTCCTGCTGATGGGCGGCTGGCTTGCAGGAAGGCTCGCATCGAAGGTCGGCCTCCCTGCGCTCACGGGACAGCTGCTGGCGGGCATCTGCGCCGGACCTTCTGTGGCGTCAGCCCTCGCGGGATCGGCGTCGGCGTGGGGCTTGGAATCGGTGCCGACC
Source organism: Phycisphaerales bacterium (assembly GCA_044234825.1). Taxonomy (GTDB): domain Bacteria; phylum Planctomycetota; class Phycisphaerae; order Phycisphaerales; family SM1A02; genus ZLKRG44. Next base: position 18,935 of record JBIIIL010000008.1, on the reverse strand, counting down.
CTCGTCTCCGCCCAGGACATCCGCTATCTGGGCGGGATCAACGCGCTTGCGGTTGCGATGATCGGCATCGCGGCAGGCGGCGAGCTCGAGCTGGGGCACCTGCGGCGGATCGCACGGCGCGTGATCGCCATCGTCATCATCGAGATGCCGGCAGTCGGTCTCGCGGCGGCGGGCGCGCTCGCGATCGCGTCCTCCGCGGGACTCGCCGCACTCGGGACCGATGTGCCGCTGCCGCTGGCGTGCATGCTCACGGGATGCCTGATGATGGCCAGCAGCCCCGCGGTCGCCATCGCGCTGATGCGCGAGCAGGGCCGGACCGGCGAGTTCGCGCAGTTCGCGATGGCCCTGATCGTCGCGAAGGACATCGTGCTCACAGTGGTCTTCACAGGAGTGCTCGTGGCGGGCGCGCGCATCGTGGGTGCGGCATCCGGCGCGACCCCGGTCCCAACCGCGCCCGGCACGGTGCTCGCCTGGCACCTGCTCGGCAGCCTCGCGCTCGGGGCCGTCCTGTCGGCGCCCTTGGCGCTCGTGCTCCGGCGCGTGGAGCGCCGGATGGACATGGTCGCGGTCGTCGTCGCCGCGCTGGTCGCAGCGCTCGCACGGTCGGTCGACCTCTCGCCCCTGCTCGTCGCGCTCACGTTGGGCATCGCGCTGCGCACGGGCTCTCCCCGCGGCAGCCGCAGCTTCTTCGCCGCGACTGGGCGCACGCTGCTTCCGGTGTGCTGCATCTTCTTTGCCCTCACCGGCGCGAAGCTCGACGTCATGTCGATCTGGTCCGCGCTTCCCGCGACGGCTGCGATCTGCGGCGCCCGCATGGCCGCCGCGTGGGCCGGCGCCACGGCAGGCGCCACGATTGCCGGACTTGAACCGCGGTCGCGCAGGTGGATCTGGGCATGCTTGGTCCCGCAGGCGGGTGTGGCGATCGCGCTCGCCTCCGAGGTCGGCAAGGCATTCGAGGGCCTGCCGTGGGCTGCACCGCTCACTGCGCTGCTGATCTCGTGCGTGGCGATGAATGAGGTTGTGGGTCCGCCGCTCATGCGCATCGCGCTGCGCCGCGCGCAGTGACGTCGCGGCTCGCCCACGGGCATGCGCCGCGCTCGGCCACGCATGCCGCCCGCACGCGCGCGCAGCCGGGCGCGTGCGGTGCACGCGTATCCTCCTTCCGTGATCGACACGCACTGCCACCTCACGTCGCACGAGTACGACGGCAGGCTCGGCGAGATCCTCGCCGGCGCCCGCGCGTGCGGTGTGCATGCGTGCGTGACGATCTCCACCACGACCGCCGACGCGGAGCGCTGTGTGGCGGTGGCCGACGCCCACGCAGGCGTCGTGGCGACAGCCGGCATCCATCCGCTTCACAGCGACGACCCGATCGACTGGGACCAGCTGCGGCGTGCGGCATCCCATCCGAGGTGCGTCGCCTGGGGCGAGCTCGGGCTTGACCGACATCACAAGCGCCCGCCGGTGGCGCTTCAGCGCACGGTGCTCGATGCGCAGCTCGAGCGCATCTGCGCCTGGGCCCGCGAGGGGCTGGACAAGCCTGTGGTCATCCACTGCCGGGATGCCTTCGCGGACCTGATCCCCATCCTTGCCGCATCCGGACTGCCGCGCGAGCGGTTCGTGTTCCACTGCTTCACCGCAGGGCCCGATGAGGCCCGCGCGGTGCTTGACTTCGGCGCATCCATCTCGTTCACCGGCGTGGTCAGCTTCAGGAACGCGCCCGCAGTGCGCGAGGCCGCCGCGCTGGTCCCTGACGACCGGATCCTCGCCGAGACCGACGCCCCGTGGCTGAGCCCCGAGCCGGTGCGCGCCACCCGGCCGAACGAGCCTCGCTTCGTCACGCATGTCGCGCGGGCGCTTGCGGCTGCGCGCGGCACGACGTACGAGGCCATTGAGGCGCTGCTTGACGCCAATGCGGTGCGGTTCTTCGGTCCCTTGCTGGCGCGGAGCGCAGCGGCATGAGCGTGCAGCAGCGCGACGACAGCGCACTCGGCATCCTGATGAGCTTCGGCGACCACCTCGAGGAGCTCAGGCGCAGGATCCTGCTCGGGATCATCGTGCCCGTGCCCGTGGCGATCCTGCTGTTCGCCTTCGCGGGCCACATCCGGAGCTTCCTGTGCGTGCCGCTGGTCGATGCGCTCCTGGCGAATGGCCTGCCGGGCACGCTCCAGGTGATGAGCCCGCTGGAGACGCTGATGATCGACATGAAGCTGTCGCTCATCGGCGCGTTCATCGTGGGTGCCCCATGGGTCCTGTGGCAGGCGTGGCTCTTCATCCGCCCCGGCCTGTACCAGCACGAGCGCCGCTTCGTGCGGCTGCTGCTCCCCGGCAGCGCAGTGCTCGCGCTCGCCGGCGCATCGCTGCTGTACTGGGTGATCCTCCCGGCGATGCTCACCATCCTGGTGGGCATGAGCGCCCCACCCGCGACGATGGCGCAGCGGGACCCTTCCCCCTCCGGCGATGCTGCGGCGCTCATGGCGGCGATGCCGGCGCTGCCCGCGCTCGCCGCCGACCCCGCGAATCCGCGCGCGGGCCAGGCGTGGATCAACACCGCCGCGCACGCGATCCATGTGGCCGTGCCATCGGGCGATGCCTCGTCTGGTGCGGCGCCGCAGGTGGAGATCATGGCGCTGCCGCTGTCGCGTCCGGGCGAGATCTCTCAGGCCTTCCGCCTCAGCGAGTACCTCGACTTCGTGCTCACGATGCTCCTCTGCGTGGCGATCGCCTTCCAGCTGCCGGTCGCCATGCTCCTGCTCTCGTGGACCGGACTGGTGCGCGCGTCGTGGCTGCGCACCAAGCGGCGCTACGCGCTGATCGCCGTGGTGCTCGCGGCCGCGGTGATCTCGCCTGGGGACATGCTCAGCCTGGTGCTGCTCTCGGTGCCGCTCTACCTGCTCTTCGAGCTGTCCCTCATCCTGATGGATGTTGCGACCCCACGCGCCGTGGCCCGCGGCACGGTGCTCTCAGGCACCCTGACCCGCGTGCGCGGCGGGCGCGCCACAGATGCGGCCGAGGGCGACGAGTGAGCGACCTCCTTGACATGGCGATGATGGAGCGCGCGCTCCGGCTCGCGGCTCAGGCTGCGGATGCCGGCGAGGTCCCGGTCGGCGCCGTGGTGTACCGCGGCGACGAGGTGCTCGGCGAGGCGGCGAACGCGCGCGAGCGGGATGCCGACCCGACCGCGCACGCCGAGATCGCGGCCATTCGTGCCGCAGCGCGCGAGGTCGGGTCGTGGCGCCTCGACGGGTGCTCGCTCGCGGTCACGCTCGAGCCTTGCCCGATGTGCGCGGGCGCGCTCGTCAACTCGCGCATCGGCCGAGTCGTGTTCGGCGCGCGCGACCCCAAGGCGGGCGCGTGCGGCACGCTCATGGACATCTGCCGGGACGCGCGGCTCAACCACAGGCTTGAGGTGCTCGAGGGCGTGCTTGCTGACCGGTGCTCGGCCCTGCTGACGTCGTTCTTCTCCGCGCGGCGCGACGCGCAGGCCGCGGCGCGCGCGGAGTCCGGCATGAGCCGGCGCGCGCAACGCCGATCCTCGCGCGGCGCATGAGCGCGCAGCCGTCCGCATGAGCGCGTACCCCATCATCTGCCTCGATCTCGGTGGAGTCGTGACCCGCCACTGCCGGTCGTGGCAGGAGGGATGCACGGCGGCGGGCGTGCGCTTCGATCCGGAGAGCTCGCCCGACCATCCGCTCCATGCCGCCGCGCGGCAGGACCTCGTGCACAGGCTGACGTGCGGCGCGCTGGACGCTGACGGATTCGTGCGCGCCCTCTCCGGGCTCACGCAAGGCCGCACCAGCGAGGCTGACGTGCGCCGCGTGCACGAGCACTGGATCACGGGCGAGTACGAGGGCGTGGGCGAGCTCATCGAGGAGCTCAACGCCGCCGGCGTGCGCACATCGTGCCTCTCCAACACCGATGCGGTGCACTGGGCGTGGATGCACCGCCACTCTCCCGCGTTCCGGTCCATCAGGGTGCGGCACGCCTCGCACCTGCTGGGCATGGCCAAGCCCGACCCGCGGATCTTCGATGCATTCGCCGAGCGCGTCGGCGCGCGCGCGGCCGACATCGTGCTGCTTGACGACCTGCAGCCCAACATCGACGCGGCGCGTGCCGCAGGCTGGCGCGCCTACCGTATCGATCACCTCCGCTGCACGGCGACCCAGCTCCGCGAGATCATGTCGCGGCTGGGGCTGCCCGTGCGCGCGACCCTTGCCTGATGCCGCTCGACGACACCAACTCCATGCCCGACCCCCTCGTGGACCTGTCGCTCACCGGCGCGACCGGACCCGGCGGCTCCATCCGGGCGCGTCCGTCCGACTTCCTTGTCGACGAGATCCCGCTCTACGACCCCTGCGGGAGCGGCGAGCACCTCTACCTGGGCATCCAGAAGGAGGGCATGCCGCACCACGAGATGGTGTCCGTGCTGTGCAGGCACTTCGGGGTCGGCGAGCGCGCGATCGGCCACGCGGGCATGAAGGACCGCCACGCCATCACACGGCAGACGGTGTCGATCCACTTGCCGGGTCGCGAGGCCCCTGCCGTCGAGCTGCGCCACCCGCAGATGGGAATCCTCTGGATGGCGCGGCATTCGCACAAGATCAAGCGCGGCCACTCGCGCGGCAACAGGTTCTCGATCCGCCTGCGCGGCATCGATCCGCTCTCGGCGCCGGGAATCTGGCAGCGCCTCAGGACTCTCGAGCGCGCAGGCGTGCCGGACGCGTTCGGCCCGCAGCGGTTCGGCTACCGACGCAACACGCACAGGCTCGGACGGCTGCTGCTCGAGCGCAGGTGGGAGGACCTCGTGCAGGAGATGCTCGGCGACTCAGGCTCGCCCTTCCCTGAGCGCCAGCGCGAGCGGCGCAACCTCGCGGCCCGCGGCGACTGGGCCGCGAGCGAGCCGATGTGGTCGCGCCATGACCGGCACGAGCTGATCGTGCTGCGTGCGCTGTTGCGGGGCGCGAGCGCGGAGCGGGCCATCCGCGCGGTCGGGCAGGCGACGACCGAGCTGTGGACCTCCGCACTCCAGTCGGCGGTCTTCAATGCGGTGCTCGCGCGCCGGCTCGCCGACGGCACCCTCGCCACGCTGCATGACGGCGACATCGCATGCATCCATGAGGGCGGCGCGTGCTTCGCGGTCACCGCCGACACGCTCGGCATCCCGGGATCCGACCCGCAGTCAGTGACCGCACGGCTGTCCAGCCTCTCGATCTCGCCGACGGGCCCGATGCACGGCGACCGCATGATGGCGCCGCACGGCGCGACGGCCGCCGTCGAGTCCGATGCGTGCGCTGCCATGGGCATACACCCATCGCTCTTCGAATCCGGACCCGATGCGCCGAAGGGACTTCGCCGTCCGCTGCGCGTGCCGCTGCGGAATCCGGAGATCGCATCCGGACTCGACGAGCACGGGGCTTTCGTGCGTCTTGCCTTCGACCTTCCCCCAGGCGCGTTCGCCACCGTGGTGCTGCGCGAGTGCGTCGGGCCGGTGCAGGACGCCTCGTCGCACGACTCGCCCGCGGCCGCTACTCGTGATCCTCAAAGTCCGGCGGAGACTGGCTGAACCCCTGCGGATCCTTGGCCGCCTCGGCGAGCACCTGCTCGCTCACGAAGACCGGCACGCCCTCGGCGACGCCCACCGCGATCGCGTCGGACGGGCGCGAGTCGATCTCGACCTCCTCGCCGTCCTCGCGGCAGGCCACGATCCGCGCGTGAAACGTGCCTGAATCGAGCGTGTGGATCTCGATGCGCACCAGCCGCCCGCCGAGCGCCTCGATCACCGACGAGAGCAGGTCATGCGTCTGCGGCCGGGCAGCCCTGATGCCCTTGAGCCTGCGCTCGATCGCGAACGCCTCCGGCAGCCCGATCACGATCGGGAAGCTCCTCGTGCCGCCGACCTCAGTCAGCTCGATGACCTGCATGTCGCTCATCTCGCGGATGAAGATCCGCGACAGCTCCATGCGCACGCCCACGGTTCCGGCGTCGCCGCTCACGATCCCCATCCCCATGCCGCAAGCAGCACCGTCAGGTCCGTGCCGTCAATGGCGTCATCCGCGTTGAAGTCCGCCGCGCACGATGCCGTGACGCAGGGGCCCCACGCCGCCAGCAGCGTCGCGAGGTCGAGGCCATCCACCGTGCCGTCGAGGTTGAGGTCGGCGGGCTGGTAGGTGTCGCGCGCGCGCACGAGCGCCGCCTGCGCGTTCGCCACACCGTGTCCTGTGAGGCTGTCCCACCCTGCGGCGCCGATGTCGCGAGCCGTGCCCTCGATGGCCGCGCGGATCTCCGCGGACCCCATCGTGGGGTTCACCTGGCGCATCAGCGCGATGATGCCGGTGATGTGCGGCGTCGCCATGCTCGTGCCCGACTTGAACGTGTAGCTGCCGGCCGAGCTCAGCGAGTAGATGCTGTCGCCAGGGGCGGCGATGTCGACCTCGGGACCGAAGTTCGAGGTCGAGGCGCGGACGTTCGCGGCGGTCACCGAGGCGACGGCGATCGTCTCGGGCCAGCGCGCCGGAAAGGCGACCGCGGCATTCGAGTTGCCGGTGGCGCACGCCATCGGGATGCCTCGAGTGGCGGCATAGTTGACGGCCGCGCGGAGGTAGTCGCTCCCGACGTTGTACTGCAGGCTCATGTTGAGCACGTCAGCGCCGTTGTCGACGGCCCACGTGATGCCATCGGCCACCCATGACTCGAGCCCGCTGCACGGGTTCACGATCACGACGGGCAGCAGCTTCGCGTCGCCGCACACGCCTGCTATGCCCACGCCGTTGTTGCGGGCGGCGGCCATGATGCCCGCCACATGCGTCCCGTGGTTGCACACATCGGTTGCGGTGGTGGAGCCCGTGGGGATGTTGATGCCCGGGAGGATGCGCCCTGCGAGCTCCGGGTGCGGCGAGATGCCTGAGTCGATGACGCCGATGGTGATGTCCGGGTTCCCGGCGGCGATGTCCCACGCATCCACTGCGCGGATGTCCGCGCCGACCACGCCACCGGTCTGGCCTGTGTTGCGCAGCGCGTACTGCGTCGTGAACGAGGGGTCGTTGGGCACATCGGCCACGCCTCCGATGCCGTCCACGCCCGCAATCTCCACTCCCGGCCATGAGGCGCGCACCATGTCGGCCGCCGCGAGCGTGTTCATGCCCGGCTCGAGCTCGATGCGCCACCAGTCTCGCAGGCCTGCGGCCTCTGCCGCGACGGGGTCCTTGACCGGTCGCTCGGGGATCGGCACCGCAGCCTTCGCGCCAAGCGCACGAAGGACCGCTGCGAGCGCGTCGGCGTCCTCGACCCCGGGCGCGCGGAAGTTGAGGAGGCCGTCATCCGCACGGATGGGCAGGCTGCCCCGCTTGAGGCGCACGATGATGTGCGAGTCGGACCATGGCTCCTGCGCGGACACCGGAGCGAATCCCGCACCAGCGGCCGGCGCCTGTGCGCCCCATGAGGAGGCGCATGCAGCGAGCGCGCTCATCACTGGGACGAGCGCGCGGGCATGGCCGCGCCGGGTTGCCTGGTCGTGCAAGGTCATGGCCGGTGTCGAAAGCGTAGGCGGGCCCGACCGCGGGCCGCCCGGTACATTCCTTCCCTCGACTGTCGCATCCCGGCGCGCGGGCGCAAGGCCAATCTGGCTTGGGACCGGCAGATACAACCCCTTTAGGGCGCTCCAAGCCCCTGATCCCCCACACTCCCATGCCCACCGGCCCACACGTCTTCACCTCAGAGTCCGTCTCCATGGGGCACCCCGACAAGGTGTCCGACCAGATCTCCGATGCCGTCCTCGACGCCATGCTGTCGATCGACCCGAAGGCGCGCGTGGCCTGCGAGACGCTCGTCACGACTGGGCTTGCGGTGGTCGCTGGCGAGGTGACCTGCAGCGGGTACGTGGACATCCAGAAGGTTGCGCGCGAGACCATCCTGCGCATCGGCTACAACGACCCTGCGATGGGCTTCGACGGCCGCTCCTGCGGCATCCTGGTGACCCTCGGCCGCCAGTCGCCCGACATCGCGCGAGGCGTGGACACCAAGGTCGGCAAGCGCAAGAAGGCGCAAGGCGCGGGCGACCAGGGCATGATGTTCGGCTTCGCGTGCACTGAGACGCCCGAGCTCATGCCGCTGCCGATCATGCTGGCGCACCGGCTGGTGGAGCGCCAGGCGCTCGTGCGCCGCAAGGGCATCATCAAGGGACTGCGCCCTGACGCCAAGAGCCAGGTCGCCGTCGAGTACGACGGCCTGACGCCCAAGCGCGTCGTCAATGTGGTGCTGTCCACGCAGCACGACGCCCACTGGAACAGCCGGCAGGCAGAGCTCGGAGACGAGGTGCAGCGGCACATCATCGAGCCGGTGCTCGGCAAGTGGTGGCACACCGGCATCACCGTGTGGGTGAATCCCACCGGCCGGTTCGAGGTGGGCGGTCCTCACGGCGACTGCGGGCTCACCGGCCGCAAGATCATCGTGGACACCTACGGCGGTCGCGGGCGCCACGGCGGCGGCGCCTTCAGCGGCAAGGATCCGTCCAAGGTGGACCGCAGCGCCGCGTACATGGCGCGCTACATCGCGAAGAACATCGTGGGCGCAGGCCTTGCGCAGGTGTGCGAGGTCCAGCTCGCGTACGCGATCGGCGTCGCCGAGCCGACGAGCGTGCTCGTCGACAGCCAGGGCACCGGCACGGTGAGCGACGTGGCGCTCGCGCGCCTGGTGCGCGACCACTTCGACCTCACCCCCTCGGGCATCATCAGCTCGCTCAAGCTCCTTCGCCCGATCTACTCGGCGACTGCGGCCCACGGCCACTTCGGGCGCACGCCCGACGAGGGCGTGAAGGGCTCCTTCTCGTGGGAGCGCACTGACGTCGCTCCTGCCCTGAAGCGCGCGGCCGCCAAGGTGCGTTCGAGGTGAGCGAATCCGGGATGGGCGCGCGCGCCGTCGCGTGCGCGCGCATCCGGGCGCAGGTCCAGCGATTCCCGAAGCTCGCCTTCGATGCGCGCGATGCCCGCATCGCCGAGGACGCGGCGCATCTCGATACCCGCGACTCGGCCCTTGCCGATGCGATAGAGCAGTGCACGCTGCGGCACTGGCTTGCGGTCGAGTGCGTCGTGCGCGCGCATGTGCAGCGGCCGTGGCTGTCGGTGCAGCCGCCCTTGCGCGCCGCGCTGATGACCGGCGCGGCGCAGCTGCTCTTCTTCGACCGCCTGCCCGCGCATGCCGTGGTCGACGAGACTGTGGGATGGGCCAAGGCGCAGCTGCACGCTGGCGCCGCCGGCATGGTGAATGCGGTGCTGCGCGCCGTCGCTGCGCTCCGCTCCGGCGTGCAGGATGCGCCCTCCGCTGCGCAGGCCGCAAGCCGCGAGGCCATGGAGCGCTGGAGCGGGCGCCGCGATGCGCTGCCCGCCGATGATGGCAGGGTGATCATGCTCGGTCGCGACATCCTGCCCTCGGACCCGACCGAGCGGCTCTCCGTGCAGACCAGCCACGCACGGGCGCTCGTGGCGCACTGGAGGCAGACGCTCGGCGCCGATCGCGCGCTTGCGGTGGCGGCGCACGGGCTGTGCAGGCCCGCGACGGTCATCGCGCTCGGAGGCGCGGCCGAGGGTGTCGGCACCGATACATCCAGCGCCCCCGGGGAGTGCCTCGTGCCCCACCGCGAGCCGGGCTTCGCCGTGTGGACGGGCACCCATCACACGCTCGAGACGTGGCTGGCGGCGCATCCCGCCGCGCGCGTGCAGGATCCCGCAAGCGCCGCCGCCGTGAGCGCGCTGGCCGCCCACTGCGCGGCGCGCGGCGAGCGGCCCCGGCGCATCATCGACGCCTGCGCGGGGCGCGGCACAAAGACGCTGCAGCTCGCGCACGCCTTCCCGGAGTGCGAGATCGTCGCCACTGACCCCGACGCGCAGCGCATGCGCACGCTCCGCGCGCGCTGCGAGCGCATCCCCAACGTCACTGTGGTGGACACCGACACGCTCGGCTCGCTCGCGGGTTCCATGGACATCGCACTGCTTGACGTGCCGTGCACCAACACAGGGACACTGGCGCGGCGCCTCGAGGCGCGCTACCGGTGGAGCGACGAGGAGCTGCGCGCGCTGCGACGCATGCAGCGCGAGATCGCCGAGCATCATGCCGCGCTGCTCGACCGGTCTGCAGCGGGACGCGCCGCGATCCTGTGGAGCACATGCAGCGTGGATCCGGCCGAGAACCGCGAGCAGGCGAGCTGGATCGCCCAAATGTCGAGGGGCTCCATCGAGATGGAGTCGATGCGATGGCCCTCAGGCGCGCCAGGCTCGTCGCCGAGCGAGTACTCGGACGGCTCCTATCACGCGCTCGTCAGGCTGGGGTAGCGGCCCCGCTACGCGACCGGTACCGGATCCGCCGCGGTGAAGATCGCACGCAGGGCCTCGGTGCTTGGGGCGCCGAAGGCGGACTCCCGCGCATGCGCGCTCGAGAAGAGCCGGGACACGCGCGCGAGCGCCTGGATGTGGTCGGCGATGCGGTCCGGCGGCGCGACGATCATGCAGACGAGCCTCACCGGCTGCCTGTCGATGGAGCGGAAGTCGACCGGACTGCGGAGCGTCCCGGCCGCCATCGCAATCGCCCGGATCCCCTCCGACTTCGCGTGAGGCACCGCCAGCCCCTCGCCGATTCCGGTGGAGCGCTGCTGCTCGCGCGCCAGGACCGCCTCGGTCAGCGACTGGGCCTCGTGCGGCGGGATCGCGCCGCTGTCCACGAGCAGGCCAACCAGCTCGCGGATCGCGTCATCGCGGGTCGCCGCATCGAGCGGCACCTTGACGGCACGAGGATGGAGGAGTTCGCAGAAGCGCACGCACGCAGGCCCTGAAGTGGTGGCGGAAGCGACCAATCATACGCAGCGCGGGCGACTGCGTCAGGGCGCCGTGAGCGCGCGCAGCGCATCCTCGAGCCCGCGGTCCCCCGGCGCGAGCTCGAGCGCCCGCCTCACCGAATCGATCGCATCCTGCCTTCGCTCAAGCCGCACCAGCCCCATGGCGCGGACGCGCCACGCATTCGGATTGCCGGGATCGACGACGATCGTGCGGTCCACGAGGCGCACGCCCTCCTCCACATCGCCGGGCAACTCGCCGTGCTCGATCAGCAGCAGCGAGAGCCTGCGCATGCCGACGATCTCGTCGGGCAGCGCCGCGTGCCGCGCACGCGCCATCGCGATCGCCTCGCCCACGCGTCCCGACCCCACCAGTCCGGTGATGCGCTCCTCGGCCAGGCGCCACCATCCCGGATTGTCGCGCACCGCCGCGTCCGCGATCGCGCCCGCCTCGGCGTCCCGCCCCTGCGCTGCGACCAGACGCACAAGCGCTGCGGCGACCGGCTCCTCGCTGCGGGAGACCCACAGTCCCCGGACGATCGACTCCGCGGCGGGAAGGTCGCCGAGCGCCGCCAGGAGCCGCGCGCGGCGCAGCGCGATGAGCCGCTCCCGTCCCGGGTAGATCCCGATGCCCCCGCCCCCAACAGGTCCCGCGAGCGCGTAGAGGGCCAGCGCACGCTCAGCCTCCGTGCGCATCTGAGGGGGAAGGTCCACGCGGTCCATCGAGATCAGCTGCTCATCGGGGATGGTGATCGCCATCTCCGCGCGCTCGGCGCGCCAGCCGATCGCGTTGATGGCGCCGGCATGCGCCACAGCCGCAAGGGAAAGCGCGGTGACGCCCAGCCATCCCCACCCGCCGCGCATGACCTTCCCCGAGCGCACGAGCGCCATGCGGTGAAACGACGCGTTGGTCGCGCTCAGCGTGCGCCACGAGGTCCACGCCATGAACACGACGCACGCCGTGATGCCGGAGGCGAACAGGAGCGGCACGGCCGCGCGCGCGGGACTCGTGCCGAAGGGGAAGTAGACGGCGAGGAACACGATCGCCGCGAGCGCGGCGAGGGCGATCTCCTCCATCCAGGTCAGGTCGTGGCGTCTCGGCGCCGGGACGGATTCCCGCCGCGCAGATGCGGCGCCGGGGCTGCGCGCCGAATCGGCAGCCAGGCCACGCGCCGTCAGCGCATTGCTCGCGCCGAAGCCGAAGTAGAGCGCATCCTTCGGGCAGACGCTCACGCAGTCCATGCACTTCATGCATCCCGAGTCGACCACCATGCCGTATGCGGCGACCTCCTCGTGCACACGGACGTTCGATGTGCACACTGCCGTGCAGTGTCCGCACTGCTCGCACGCGTCGGTGACGCGGATGCGTGCCGGCGCCACCTCGTCGAGCGGCGCGAAGAAGCCGCCGTACGGGCAGCCGTAGGTGCAGTAGCCCTTCATGCCCAGGAAGTACACGGTCAGGAACCCGCAGATCGCGAGGAACGGCACGCCCATGAGCCAGCCCGGGAACGTCGCCCAGAAGTCGCCGGTCACGAGGTGCCACGACCAGCCGGGCCAGCGCAGCTCAGGCTGCACGAAGGGCGCGATCGCCAGCCGGTACGCCACCGGCCACACGAACATGTAGAGCGCCAGCAGCAGAGGCACCCACACGAGCAGCCGCGAGCGGAACGGACGCGGGCGGATCCCGACCTTGCCCAGCATCCACGCGCACGCGTCCTGAAGCATCACCACGTGGCAGCCCCAGCCGCAGAACCATCGGCCCAGGATCGCGGTGCTTGCGAGCGCCGCGACAAACATGATGAATCCTGCGTTGATGACGCCGTTCTTCACGGTCTGCATCGACTCGCTCGGCTCCACCGGCGTCAGCGTGCTTCCGGTGATCGCCCACTGCACCACGTGCGCGATCATGAGCAGCTGGATGGCGCCGAGCACCATGGCGCGCCGCGGACCGGACCGCGAGGCCCGCACGCGGCCGGGTGCGCCCGCGGTGCCGCCCGACGCGCAACCGCCTGACGGCGCGATCACGGGAAGCGGGATCGACCTCGAGGCGCGCGCCATGCGCCGAGATCGTATGGGCGGAATGCGCACGCACGACACCTATACTTCACGGCTCACCATGCCCCGGGACTTCTACGAGGTGCTCGGTGTGCCGCGCACGGCCACTGCAGACGAGATCAAGCGCGCGCACCGCAAGCTCGCCAAGGAGTTCCATCCCGACCAGAACAAGAGCGCAGGGGCGCCTGAGCGGTTCCGCGAGGCGCAGGAGGCGTACGAGGTGCTCTCTGACGCGAAGAAGCGCGCCCTCTACGACCAGTACGGCCATGCGGGACTCGCCGGAGGCGGATCTGGCTTCGACGCAGCCGCCGGCGCAGGCGCAGGCCCGTCGGGCTCGTGGCGCAACATGTCGCCGGACAACCTCGAGGAGATCCTCGGCAGCATGGGCGGTTTCGGGGACTTCTTCTCTGGAGGCGCGGGCGCGCGCCAGGGCGCGCGGGGCGGAAGGCGAGGCCCTGCAGGCCGCAGGGCTGGCGCTGGATTCGGGGGCTTCGGCGAGCCTGAGCCTGCGCCTGCCGACACGATGCGCGAGACCGTGGACTTCATGACCGCGGCGCTCGGCGGCACGCGCGCCATCTCGGTCGGCGGTGACGGCGCGAGCGCACGCATCGACCTGAAGATCCCCGCAGGCATCGCCTCGGGCAGCAAGCTCCGCGTGGCAGGCAAGGGCCAGGGCGGGAGCGACCTGCTTGTCGAGATTGACGTGGCGCCGCACCCGTGGTTCCGCCGCGACGGGCTCGACATCCTGCTCGACGTGCCCGTCACGATCGCCGAGGCCTCGGTGGGCGCCAAGGTCGATGTTCCGCTGCTCAAGGGATCGGTGAGCCTGAAGATCCCCGCAGGCACGTCCTCGGGGCGGAGGATTCGCGTCGCCGGCCAGGGCATCTCCACCAAGTCAGCGACGGGCGACTTCTACGCGGTGCTCCAGATCGTGGCGCCTGCGGCGCTCTCGGCAGAGGACGAGCAGGCCCTGCGCGACATCGGCGCGCGGCTGCCGGACCCGCGGGCCGGACGCTGGACCTAGCGGTAGCGGGCCACTGCGGCGAGGATCGTCTGGCGCACGTGCTCAGGCTGCGCGACGCATGTCCACTCAAGCGAGCGGTCGGCCCACACGCGCGGCGCGCGGCGCGCATCCCCCGCTTGGGCGCCTTCCCTCCCGGCGCGGCCCACCGCCACGGCATCCCGGGCTGCGCGCCAGCTGCGCCTGCGGACGCGCGGCGCTCCGCGCATCACGCCAATGCTGCCGCAGCGCATCCACCGCTCGCCCCAGCGCGTCGCGTCGCCGAGCGCCGCGACCTCCGAAAGCGTGCACGTCGCCGTATGCGTGACGATCCCCGCCCTCACCACGATGCGGCGGTCCGTGAGCACATAGGCGCGCCCGAACCAGTCGTAGGCCTGCCACGCGCCGCGCGCACCGAGGATCACTGCACCCGCCGCGATCGCCTGCGCGGTGTCCCAGGGGATGTCCTCGGCGACGGACATGATGAGCAGCGCCACGACGGCAAGCGCCGCCACGGGAATCGCCGGCAGCAGGCCAATCACGATGAACCACGGGCTCGGGCGGATCGCCAGGATCACGGTCTCGTCGCCGCCGGCGAGCTCGGCCGCGGCGATAGGCGTGGCGAGCGCCGCCGACCCGGCGCTCACGGCGACACCGCGTGCTGCTCGAGCACGCCCACGAAGGGCATGTTCCGGTAGAGGTCGTCGTAGTCGAGCCCGCACCCGACGACGAACACGTCGGGGATGTCGAAGCCCACGAACTCGCATGGGGTCGCCATCGCCTCGGCGCGCAGCTTGCGCAGCAGCACGCAGGTGCGCACGCTCGCAGGCTGCTGGAGCTCCATCGCAGCACGGAGAAGCCGCAGCGTGCCGCCGGTGTCGAGGATGTCATCGACGATGAGCACATGGCGCCCCCTGGCGCCCTCGGGAAGCGCGGACGCCAGCGACGCGCCGCGGCTCGCGGTGCGGGTGCCGCCGTACGAGGACACGGTGACGATGCCGCAGCGCAGGCGCCGCGGCATGGCGCGCACGAGGTCTGCGGTGAAGAAGAGCGCGCCCGTCATCACGGACACCACGAGCATCTCGCCGCCTTCGGGGATGGCGCCCACGATCTCGGAGGCCAGGGTCCGCACGCGCGCGGCGATGGCCTGCTCGCTCACGAGCACGCGCGAGACCCCATGCGCGCGCCACGGCAGCGGTGCCTCGCCGTTGTTCCCGTGCGCGGTCATTGGCCTCCCGCACCGAGGCGCGCAAGGATGCAGGCCTGGGCGCGCTTGCCATCCACCGCACCGCCTGCCTGCTTCATCACGGCGCCGACGAGCCGTCCGATCGCCGCCATCTTGCCTGCGCGCACGTCATCCGCGGCCTGCGCGTTCGCGGCGATCGCCGCATCGACCCATGCGACAAGCTGGCCGTCATCCTGCACCACGAGCAGCCCCTTCCGCTGCGCGACCTCGCGCGCATCGCCGTCGCACGCGCAGAGCTCGGCAAAGAGCGCATCGACCGACTGCGCGGGCAGGTCGCCGGACTCGCGCAGCGCGACGATGCCTGCGAGCTGCGACGGCGAGATGCCTGCAGCGGCAAGCGCGACGCCGCGCTCGTTGGCGTACTTGAGCCCGCTGTTGAGGAGGAGCTTCGCGGCCGCGAATGTCGCGCGCCCCGGGTCGCCGCCAGCCGCGCCGGCGCACCCGTCGAGGAACGAGCACAGGGCCGGGTCATCGAGCAGCTGGCGGACGTCCTTCGCAGGCAGCCCTGCCGCGATGTAGCGCGCCCGGCGCGACTCGGGCAGCTCGGGCATCTCCGCGCGCACACGCTCGCGCCATGCCGCATCGATCTCGACCGGCACGAGATCCGGATCGGGGAAGTACCGGTAGTCGTGGGCATCCTCCTTCTCGCGCTGGAGGACCGTGACCATCTCCACGTCGTCCCATCCCCTTGTGCTCTTCATGCCGCGGCCCATCTCGCGGCCTGTCGACGCCCACTCCTCCTGCTGGCGCGCGAGCTCGTGCTCGATCGCGGCGCGGACTGCGCGGAACGAGTTGAGGTTCTTGATCTCGACGATCGGCGTGCGGACCTCGCGCCCGTCCGCGAGCGTCAGGGCGAGGTTGACGTTGGGCTCGAAGCGCATGTGGCCCTTCTGCATGATCCCCTCGGTCACCCGGAGGAAGCGGCACATGTCGCGCAGCTGCTGCGCGAACGCGACGACCTCGTCCGCCGACCCGAAGTCGGGGGCCGTCACGATCTCGAGCAGCGGCGTGCCGGCCCGGTTGAGGTCCACAAGCGATCCCTCGTACGTCGCGCCGCCTGGCAGCTCGTGGCCGAGCTTCCCGGTGTCCTCCTCGAGGTGGGCGCGGATGATGCCGATCCGCCTCGTCTGCGCATCAGGCCCATCGCCGAGGCGAAGATCGAATGCGCCGTCGATGCACAGCGGCATGTCGTACTGGCTGATCTGGTACCCCTTGGGCAGGTCGGGGTAGTAGTAGTTCTTGCGGTCCCACTTGGCGCGGGCCGGGATCGTGCACCCGAGCGCCATCCCGACCATCATCGACATCTCGACCGCACGCCGGTTCATCGCCGGAAGGGTGCCCGGCAGCGCCGCCACGAGGGGATCCACAAGCGTGTTGGGCGCAGCATCGAAGTTGTCGGGATGCGCCAGGTTCGCCGCGCGCGTGAACATCTTCGAGCGGGTCGCCAGCTCGACATGGATCTCGAGGCCGATGATCAGCCGGACACTCGCGATGGCGGGTCGTGCAGCGGCGGCGGTCATCCGACCATGATAGGGTTCATGGCATGAGCAACCCCGCCAACGGCCGACGCGCGCACGCCACGCTGCGATGGGCAATCCTCGCGTGCGCGCTCGGCGCATGCGCCACCGGTCCGGCGACCGCGTCATGCGCGAGCGAAGCCGCCGCACGCGAAGCTCAGGGCCGCGCGCCTGACGCATCGCGCGACGGCGGCGCAGCGGCGCCCGCACCGGCTGCCGATGCGGCCCGCACCGCGTCGATGACGCCTGCGCGGACGTACGTCGCGCCAGGCGCGCCGGTCGAGGTCATCATCGACGCGCCCGCCGGCGCAGCGGCATCAGTGCTGATGCTCGATGCGGCAGGCGAGGTGATCGGCGCCGCGCGCAACCTTCAGGCAGGCCGAGTCGACCTGCGTCGCCAGCTCGGCACGCTCGACACGCTTCCGCGCGCGGCATGGCTTCAGCTCGCCGTCGATGGCACGCCTCTGGGCGCGCCGATCGTGGTCGTGCCGCTGCACAGCGCGCCGCCGGTGCGCACTCGGCTCGCCCAGCGCCCCGACGGCTCGCCGTACACGCGCGTGATCGGGTGGGGCGACACGCTCCTCGACCCGGCCGACCCCGAGGACATCAAGGCGAAGGAGGCTGCGCAGTGGATCGCCGGTGACGCGCCGTCGATGTCCGGCCACCGCCTCTACCGCGACGTCGACGTCGTGCTGGAGACGGATCAAGGCACGATCCGGATCGCCTTGAGCCCCGACGCGGCGCCTGCGACCGCATGGAACTTCATCTCGCTCGCACGCGACGGCTTCTACGACGGGACCACCTTCCATCGCGTCGTGCCGCTGGACAGGCAGGGCCGACCGTTCGTGATTCAGGGCGGCGACCCCACAGGCACGGGCGATGGCGGCCCGGGGCATGCGCTCGCGCTCGAGCCGAGCGCCCTGCCTCACGACTACGGCATCGTGTCGATGGCGCGCGCAGACGACCCTCACTCCGCGGGAAGCCAGTTCTTCGTCGCGCTTGGCCGCGAGGCATGCGCGCGCCTCGACGGCCAGTACTGCGCATTCGGGTACGCGGTCGAAGGCGCGCGCGCGGTCGACGCGATCGCCGCCTCGCCGATCGCAGATCCGGCCACGGGGCGCCCCAAGCGACCGCCTGCGATCAGGCGCGCGACGCTGGCCGACGCACCAGCCCGCATGCCCGGCACAGACCGGCGCGCATCGCGCATCGCGCCGACGGCGACTCCCGCACAGCCCGCGCCACAGGTGCGCTGAGCGTCAGCCGGCCGTGATCTTCGTGATCTTCGGCATCCCCGCAAGGGGCTTGCCGCTGCGCGGATCGACCCTCGCCGCCGCGATCTTCTCGACGACCTCCATGCCCTTGGTGACCTTGCCGAAGGCTGTGTACTGGCCATCGAGATGCTTGCAGTTCTCGCGCGTCAGGCAGATGAAGAACTGGCTGCCCGCGCTGTCCGGATGGCCGCTGCGGGCCATCGACAGGACGCCGGGCTCGTGCTTGCGGCTGTTGAATTCGGCCTTGATGGTGTAGCCGGGTCCGCCGGTGCCGTCGCCCGTGGGGCATCCGCCCTGGATCATGAAGCCGGGGATGATGCGGTGGAAGCCGAGGCCGTCGTAGAAGCCGTTCGAGGCGAGTGCCGTGAAGTTGGCGACGTGACCGGGCGCGACGTCATTCCACAGCTCGAGCACGATGGTGCCCTGATCCGTCTCGATGGTGGCCGTGGGGAACCCTGACGATCCTTGCTTCTTGCTCATGGGATCGTGAGCCTAGCGGATTGGCGACGGCGCTTCACGGACCGATCCAGCGGCCCTCGCGCAGCGCACGCATGCGCACGGGCCGCAGGAAGTTGCGCCCGTCGAAGACCGTCACCTCGCCCGAAAGCACCACGCTCATGGTCTGCGGCGCGGAGCGCGTCATCGCAATGAGCTGGTCAAGCGCCGCGCACGGGAGCAGCTCCATCGCATGGTCACCCTCATGCACGCCTCCTGATGCGAGCACAAAGACCCAGGCGCCCGTGATGGGGTCACGCGTCACCGTGCCCCGCCGGTCCAGGATGCGCTGCGCCGGCATCGCGCGCGCGGCCGCGGGCGCCGAGGGCAGGACATCGCCGATCGCCTCCTGCTGGCCGCTTGACCCCGGAGGCGCACCAAGTCCCGCGGGGTGCCCGTCTGTGGCCTGCGCGTCGGCGCGGACGCTCTGGACGGGCAAGCCGTCAGGTCCAAGCGGCTCGCTTGCCGAGGGCTCGCGGATCGCGCTGGCCAGCTCGCTGCGCGCACTCTGCGCGGCGCGCGATGGCTGCGC
>JBIIIL010000023.1:0-18235 GCA_044234825.1 Phycisphaerales bacterium | reverse complement strand
TGTCGCGCGACGTGGGTAATGGGGTCGACCGCAATGCGCTCGCGCCGTACCGCGTCGGGTTGCCCACCGCGGGCGCCGGACCGAGCGGCATCCCGCCGGCCATTCCAATGAGCGTGGCGTTCGCGCCCACGCAGGCGTGGAGGTTTGGCGGGACTGACAGCAACCCGGCGACGGTCTTCGACAACGCGAGGATCCTCGGCACGGATGCTGCCGGAGCTGGCGTGCCGACGGAGCTGCCGATCGCGTCCACGTGGCAAGCGCCAGGGCAGTGGATCGTGGACGAGTGCAACGTGGTCCACAAGGTGGCCTCAGGCAGGCGAAACTCGCGTGAGGGACCGGTGTTCCTCACTCGCCCAATCCCGGATCTTGAGCCGACGCAGGCGCTCTTCGGCCTTGGTGCCGGTGCGCAGCTGACGGAGGTGAACATGCGCACGCGCGGCATCACGCAGATCTGGTTTGTGCCGACGCGGGACCAGAACGGCTTCCTGCTCCAGCCCGTCTTTGCCACAGTGAAGGAGCTTTGAGCGATGCGGCGCGCCTTCACCATCGTCGAGCTGCTCACCGCCATCGGGCTTCTGGCGGTCGTCATCCTCGCTGCAAGCAAGATCCTGGGCACGACGACGCAGGTCTCCGGGCTGGGCGAGGCCAACTCGAATGTGACGCAGGAGGCTGAGGCAGTCGAGAAGCAGCTGCGGCAGGACCTTGCGCGGCTCGACCTCGACGGCTACCTCGTGGTGCGGTGCGTGGGCGTCCGCAACGACGTGAACCGGGTCCGCTACGGGAACGCTGCGCCGCTGCTCAACCCGTTGCTCGCGGCGGATGCCATCCTGCGCTGCGACCAGGTCGTGTTCTTCATGAAGGGCTCGGAGGACACGCAGCAGTACGTGGGTGGAGCCGACCTTGGCGGTCGTTATCCCCCTCGGGCCGGGAGCACGCGTGTCGTGTACGGGCACGGAGTTCAGGTACCTGACCTCGCGCCCGTCTCCGAGGTCGTGGACAACCGTCTCGATCCGATCGGGTTTGATGACGGTCCGCTCGTGCCATGGGCGTGGGATCCCCCCGGCGCCGGCCGGCTCGAGACCTCAGGGAGCCAGTCCGGCAATGGACCGACCGTGAACGGCGCGCAGCCCGAGGCGAGGCAGTGGGTGCTGGCACGGCAGGCGATCCTGCTCGCCGATGATGGCGGCGCAGCGACCAACCACCAGAACTTCCCCGCCATCGGATCGCTCGTGGACACGGCCGCTGGGGGTCCGACACCAGATGGATCCATCGCCACCGGCAACCTCGTGCCCAACGCCGATGTCGCAGGAAGCCGCAATGACGTCTGCTCGCAGCAGATCGCCGACGTGCGGCGCATCGCGGAACGACTCGGCACGGGCGAGCGGCGCGCATGGGCGGGCGCAGACGGCACGCGCGAGCGCATCCTCAATGCCACCTTTGGTGCGCAGCCATGGACGCTCGGGCTCGGCGCCTATCCGCGCGCCGAGAAGCGCGCGCCAAGCACTCACCGGTTCGATGCGATGCTCACGTCGCCGACGATGCTCCGCAACTGCTCGGACTTCATGGTGGACTGGACATGGGCGGACCGCACGGGGCAGGTACTCAACCCTGATGGCTCCGTGGCCGTGCTTGCGAGACCGCGTGCGGCCGCCAATGGGCCTTCGCCGATTCTGTGGGGCGTCAGGCAGCTGGGGTACGAGCAAGCCAACCCGAGTGCGGTGGTGGTCCGGCCGCTGTTCTGGAACGGCACCGTTCCGCCGCTGCCGTACCTGCCCGACTGGTTCACGAACGGGGTGCCAAGCGCCTGGTTCGGGTTCCCCGACTACGGCATCGGTGAGGCTCCCGGTTCGAAGCGCATCCCCAACGTGCCCCGAGAGGTCGTGAGCGTGCAGTGGCCGCGCACGTGGTTCTGGCGCAACGGCCAGTCGCCCTTCGAGATGGTGATGTGCCAAGTGGGGGCTCCCGTGCACTACGAGCCGATCGATGGCGCGACCCCGTCGCGCATCGAAGGCGCGCCATTCAACGGGTCCGGCGCCGCGCCGAGCAACGGTCCATGGACGAGGCCGTACGGTGGTGGGGTGCCTGTCTACGTCTACACCGCAGTCTTCGGATTCAACAACGAGCATCCCACGGAGACCGTCACGGTGACCGACAACACGGGCTTCACGAGCACGCACACGGTGCTGCGCGACGACTACACGCCGTGGCCGAGTGCGCTTCGGTTCACGATGCGGATCCACGACGGAGGTGGCAAGCTCGTCGAGGGACGGCTCTACCAGTTCGTGGTCGACCTCCCGCAGCGTGGTGTGCGCGCGCCCGCGGCGATTGCCAACGGGCAGGGGGTGCTGAGATGACCCGTTCCGAGCGCCGCCGCAAGGCTCGTCAGTCACCCGGCCGTGAGGGTGTGCGTCGCGGCAACACCATCGTGCTTGTCACGGCGATCCTGGTGCTGCTGGCGGTCGTGGCGACCGCATTCGTGAGTCGCACGCAGGCCTCTCGTGTGGCGGCGGGAGCGCACCAGCAGGCGCGCGCCGTGGACCAGCGCAAGAGCCCGATCCTCAGCCAGGTCGCCGATCAGGTCGCGCAGTCGCTGTTCGTGCGTCCGGTGTCGGCGGCGAACGGTGGGCTGCCAGACGGATGGGTTGCGGGGGATCCTGCGATCGCGCGTTCGTCGGCGCCGCGCCGTGATCCGCTGCCCAATGCCGTCCGCTACGGCATCGACTTCCTCGATGCGATGGACAACCGCAGCGGCGGCGCGCTGCCGGGCGGTGACGGCGTTGTCGATGGCTACAACTTTGCGCCGTTCACGGTGTTCCCATGGACCAACTGGCCGGACGTGTACGGACCAGCAGGCGGATACGGCCCGTTCCTGCCATGGCCGGCCCAGGCCAACCAGATCGCCATCGACGGCAACCCGGTCGGCAATCCAGGGTTTGGCGACACCCGCTGGCTGCGCAGCACGGAGCCCGCGCGCACGACGCTGCCGACCGCGCCTGGCGGCACGCCGCGCGAGTTCTTCACCCACTGGCCTCACTTGTCGTGGATCCCAACCGCGGAGAACGGTTGGCGCGTGTGCATGGACATCAGCGACCTCAGCTCGGGTGCGCTGACCGCAGCGCCGCTGTCGATGCAGCCTGCTGGCTTCTTCCCCAACGCCCCGTACGACATAGCTCCTCCGGCGGTGGGCGCGAACCTGAGCCGCTGGGGGCTTGATGTGCCGTACGAGCAGTGGCTCGCCGATGCGCCCCCTGCGCTGCGCTGGATCCAGGCGACAGGCATCGACACCGCCAAGTTGACGGTGCCGGTGGAGGCGATGACCCCTCAGTGCGCGGCATACTGGTTCCGGCTACTGGCCTTCGGGAACGCCGTGCCCGCGCCTCTTGCTCCGTTTCAGTGCGCGAACCCAGGCGGTTTCGCCGGCGTGCCGGGCGGATGGTTCTCGCCGAACCACTGGTCGGTGATGCAGCAGCCGCAGTTCGTGATGCCCAACTTCCTGCAGCTGAAGTGGTTTGGCCCCGAGAGCGACGAGTTCGTGTGCGACTCGCCGCGGAATGTCATCACGCGGACGCTTGCGGATGCTGACGGTGACGGGTTCACCGACAGCTTCTGGTTCGTGGCCCCCGCATCAGTCGACCGCAGCATCAAGCATGTGGTGGCGGTGAGCGTGGTGGACAACACAGGCCTGCTCAACGTGAACGTCGCAAGCCGGTTCGACCGGGCGAACACCGTGGGCTCGACGCCCGCGGATGTCGCGCTCGTCACGCGGCTCGACACAAGCAATCCGGTGCGTGCGGATGTGCCCGTCGGATTCCTGAACTCGCCGCTGAACCAGGCGAGCCAGCCGGTGACGAGCCCGATTCCGCCGCCCGGCGTTGCCGCGAATGGTCCGCCATATCCAGGGACCACGATGATCTTCGACCTCGCGCGCTGGGGCGTCGACGGCAACACGGGCGCACCCACGGGCAGCGCGACAGATCCCACCTTCCTCCGCGAAGTTGGCGTGCTGCGCGAACTGAACAACGGTTCCGCGCAGCCCGTGCCGACTGCGGACGAGTCCCCGTTCCGCCTCAGCATGGCGGTGCCGATCGAGCGTGCGCGGTACTACAAGGCGATGGCTGACGGCGGCCGCGTCGGCGACTACATCGATTTTCAGGGGCGCATCCATGTCGCGTATGGCGCGGCCACTCAGGCATATCGGCTGCGCACGCCGCAGCTGACGCCTTTCGGCATCGCGGATGAGTTCGAGCTCCGCGCTCGGCACGGATCGAACGACCCCGCGCTCGTGGCGCGGCTCGAGCGGGCGATTGACTCGTCCAACTCGCTCGTCCAGCCGAACAACCTGCGGTTCCTGCGCTCGAGCCCCGAGCGCGAGGAGACCAGCGAGTACTTCGACTCGCTCACCAACGACCAGCTGCTGCACGACAATCGCCGCAAGATCACCACCGTCAATGGCGCGCGCAACGACATGATGCCGCCGTGGATGTGGACGCTGCCGCCTGTGCGCGGCGCCGCGCAGCCGGAGCTCCGTTCGGTGGCGCGCCAGACGCCCTACCTCCCGTGGGGCCTCGCGCCTGTCCTGCGCGAGCCCTCGTACGGCCCAGCGGGGCCGCAGCCCATGTTCCTGCCGCGGATGGGATTCGCGCCCGGCCCGGATCTCGTCGCGCAGTATCCCAGCGGCGATGCGGATGGCGACGGTCTGCCCGGCACCGCGCGCGACGAGACGGTGGCGCGCCAGGCGTTCCTCGACTGGAACCGCAAGCTCGACCTCAACGAGCCCTATCCCACATCCGCCGACGCGAACGCGGGCGAGTACGGCCGGCTGCTGTTCGAGAGCATCTACAGCTGGCTGAATCGTCTGACGACTGTCCTGCAGATGTCGCTGATTGACCAGCGCGGGCAGTCTGCGGCGGGAGGTCCGCAGCCGGTGTACACCGTGTTTGGGGCCTTCGACCGGGCGACGAACGTCGGCAACCCCAACGCCGAGATTTGGGCGCAGCGGCTCGCCGCGAGCTGGGCCACCAACATCCTCGCCGCGCGCGATCGGCCTGTGGCCTCGGGCATCGTGGAGCGTGACCAGCCGCTGCCGCCGTCGCTCGGCCTGCGTGCCGTGAGTCCGACGGCGCCGAACGACCCGATGGTCTTCATCGGCCAGGAGCCCCAGCCCTTCATCGCGCAGGCCTTCTTCGCATTCGTCTATCCGCGCAGCCGCGTGTCCGACACGGTGTGCAACCTGCTTCAGAACGAGGGTCAGCTGTGGCCCGGCGACACGTGCCCGGGCGCGAACCGCATGCCGGTGCCATTCATCGGCGGCGGCGAGTACTTCATCAACTACGACCGCGACGATCCGGCGGCCATCAGGCCCGCGCCCGTGCTGGTGGTGCAGATCGTCAACCCCTACAACCAGCCGGTCAATCTTCGCAACTTCACGTTGCGGGCCTTCGGGCAGACGTTCAATTTCTCGCGCCCGCCGAACTCCGGCTGGGGGTACGGGATCGACCCGATTCTTGGTCCAGCGACTGAGGAGTCGCCGCGCTCGGCGGTCGTGTTCGCCTGTCCCAAGCAGCTCGGCGACGACCCCAACTTCCGCGCGAAGATGATGGGTTTCCTCGACCTGACGCATGACTGGTTCAACCCAGCGGTGGCTGACCCTTCGGGCAATCCTGCGGTCGGGCAGAACTGGCCTGCGAACCTGCGTGCGGAGCTCGCCGCGGCGCAGGCGGAGCTTGGCGCACAGGGCATCACGATCTTCCCGGCGGCCCAGGGCGGCCAGCCGGGATCTGACCTGTTCGAGAGCCCGAACACCGCCTTCGCGGACACGCTCGTGTTCAACGCCAGCGACGACTCGGGCGGCAACTGGGCGACGGATGAGCAGTACTACCGAGACCTCTTCCAAGGGCTTGGAGTCGATGACCAGACGATCGAGCTGCGTCGCAAGGTGAGCTGGGTCGGTCCCGATCCGAACCTGCCGCCGCCTCCTGGGGTGCCGCCCGCACCTGTTGAGGTTGTGGTGGACCGGCTCCGCAATGCGTATGACCCGAACGAGACGAGCCCGCTCGCGGGTGGCGGCGGCGGAGGAGGTGCGGGCAGCAATGCATGGAACGACCTGCTGCGCCGCATCGCGACTGATCCGCGCGTCGTGCCGCCCCAGGTCAACGCGGTCTACTCGCCAGACAATCCGCCCGACCGCAACACCTACGACGCCCTCCTGATCGGGCAGAAGGGGCTGTGGTACAGCACCTGGGCCCGAGTCTCGAGGCCCTGGGTGTGGGACGTGAACCGCGATGGTGCCATCACCGCGGACGAGCGGTCGCCTCGCTTCGTGATTGCTGCGCAGGACGAGGTTGCGCAGGCCTCGCCGCAGGGCGGCTCGCCGGCGAATCCGCACATGGTCATCGGAGGCGCGCGGACCTTCGGCATCCAGGGCGACGTGGCGCTGGAGAACACAAGCCCAGATGGTGGGCCGATCGTGCCGACGAATCCGACGCAGAACCTGTGGATGGTGCGTCCGGCATACACCGGACCGCTGGGCTACTCGGTCATCGGGAAGCCCACCAACTTCCCGCTTCGGACCGTGGCGCTGGCGGCAGATGACCCGACTCGGCGACTCCGCATCTACCCGGATTTCCGTGCGCTCTCGTCGCAGGAGGCGGCGCCGGGATTCACCCTGATCGGCAGCTGGCCCGGTGTGGTCGGCGCGAACGCGCCACCGAGCGAAATCCTCGGTGACACGGGAGCTGCGCGCTTCGTGCATGAGGCGTTCCGCCATCCGTGGCGCATGACGCACCGCGACGGCAACTTCGAGCACGTGGCGGAGGTGCTCGACGTGCCGGTGCACGGGCCGGTGCTCGAGGCCAACAGCGTGCTCGGGAACGAGCCGCGGACGATCGCGACCTTCGGCGAGCTCATGGCCGGTGCGCCTGCCGTCGACCCCAACTCTCCGCAGGCGGGCCAGCAGGTGGTCTTCCCCGACATGCCGGTGCGGGGGATGGGGCGATTCACGCTTGATCCGAGCAGGGCGGCGCTGAATCAGGGCCTTCCGCTCGGGACGCTCCCGGACGGATCGCCCAATGCGCGACTGCAGCAGGCGTACGTTCCCGCACTTCCCGCGGGCGCTGCCATTCTCGACTGCCTGACGATCGACGGCGGCGGTGCGCGTCCGGACACGGGATGGAACATGGAGGTCGTTGCGGGCGCGAATGCCCAGGAAAGGCTCAGGCAGGCGGTTCTCGCGGAGGAGCGCAGCCCAAGGCTCGCGCGCGGATTCCGCGGCGAGGCGACGCCGGGCCTGATCAACGTCAACACGGCCCCGGTCGAGGTGCTGCGTGCGCTCCCCAACATGACGGCGCTGTCGCTCAATGACGATGCGCTCGGCGCTGCGATGCCGAACCTGCAGAATGGCCTGAACCCGCAGGCGGGCATCACTCCCGACACGACACTCTTCCAGGTGCCGCGCATCCGGCTGCCCGAGACCATCATCAACTACCGGGACCAGACTCTCGCGTATCCGGGTCCCGCCTATGTGGACCGCGGATTCGTGCCGGCGCAGTTCTCCGTCGCGAACCCCTCGGCGCAGCTTCCGCTCGAGGTTGCGCCATTCCATCCGGGCATGCGGCGCGAGCGCGGCATCGCATCGGTCGGCGAACTTGCGCTCATGTCCCGGCATGTCGGATGGGGCTCGCAGGATCCGCCTCCTGCAGGATCTCTGCCTGAGCCCAACTCGACGGTGGCTCAGACTCCGAACTGGTCCTGGAACCGGTCGTGGGCTGTGGACTTCGCCGGAGCCGATCCCTTCCGCCTCGACGAGGGACCCGCGCCGCCTCCTACGCCAACGGGACAGACCGGAACTCCGCCACAGCCAGACCCGTTTGCGCCCGGTGGATTCGGCTACAACGCGCAGGGCACAGGTGGGGGTGGCACGAACCGCGGGGTGGCCGCGCGGATCTCCGCCGACCGCATCCCGATCACTGTGCAGCGCGACCAGCCATTCACAGGCAATGTCGTCGAGCCGCTGTTGCTCGAGCTGCCCCGGACCGCCGGCGACCAGTTCGAGAGGAACCTTCTGCTCAAGGGTGTGGCGAATCTCGTCACGACGCGCAGCGACGTCTTCACCGTGTACGTGAAGATCCGCAGCGTGGCCCAGAATGCCGGCAGCGGCAAGTGGGATGCGACCGACCCGAAGAACGTGATCGAGGACACGCGCTGGGTGATGGTGGTCGACCGCAGCCGCGTCAACAGGCCTGGCGACCAGCCGGAGATCCTCATGATGCAGAGGGTGCCATGAGCGCTGGCGTGCCTCGCCACATCGCGATCATCATGGACGGCAACGGCCGGTGGGCGAAGGCACGCGGGCTGCCGCGCGCGGCCGGGCACCAGGCGGGTGCACGCTGCGTCAAGCCGATCCTCGAGCATGCGGCTCGCCGCGGCATCGAGGCGCTGACGCTCTACTCCTTCAGCAGCGAGAACTGGCGGCGTCCTGCAGATGAGGTGGACGCCCTCATGTCGCTGGCCCACGCGAAGCTGATCGAGGAGCGCGATGCGCTCGTGCGCAGCAACGTGCGATTCCGACGCATTGGCCGTCGCGATGGGCTGCCCGACCGGGTGCTGGAGCAGCTTGATGCGACCGAGGTTGCCACGGCGCACTGCACGGGCATCGCGCTGGTGCTCGCGCTCAACTACGGGTCTCGCGCGGAGATCGCCGATGCGGCGCGCCGCTTGGCCGAGCGGGCGGCGGCAGGCGCCCTCGATCCTCGCACGGTCGATGAGGCGATGCTTGGGGCTGAGCTCGACACTGCCGGACTGCCCGAGCCAGACCTCCTCATCCGCACTGCGGGCCAGCAGCGCCTCTCGAACTACCTGCTGTGGCAGCTGAGCTACGCGGAACTCATGTTCACCGAGGTGCTGTGGCCTGACTTCGGGCCCGCGGAACTGGACTTGGCGATCGCGGAGTTTGCGGCCCGCGAGCGGAACTTCGGCGCGGTTCCCGCGACCCAGTCAGGGAACTCCGGCGATTGCCGCTTGGATCAGGTGCCGGGCGACCTAGACTGCAGACGCCAGGCTTCGCCGCGCGAATCGACCTCAGGCGCCACGTCGTGATGCGTCATGACCGAACATCCTCTGCCCGATCCGCGTCTGGTGCGGCGGCGCTCAGGCGCCCGCGCGGGATCATGGCTGCATGCCTCGTCGCTCTTGCGGCGGCGCTGTCGTGGTCTGGGCCGGCACGCGCGGCGGATGTCCTCTGCGGGTTCGCCTTCGCGGGCGACCTCAACGGCGACAACCTCGTCAACTCGGTGGATGTTCAGCTCTACGACGCTGCAGTGTCTGCAGGCAACTATCTCGTCTGCGCCGACCTCAACCGAAATGGAGCGCTCGATGCGGAGGACCGGAAGACCCTGCTGAGGCTCCTGCAGTTCGCCAGCACGGGCGTCACAGGGCAGGGCGGCAAGGGCAGGGTGCCGAACTTCACGATCTCCGAGCTCCGCATCGGTGTGGGCGACCCCTCGAGCGCCTCGCAGCAGCGCTACGTCGAGTTCCGCGTGCCCACGCTGCCCGCCGACTACCTCTGGAACAAGACCTTCGGCAACGGCTACTACCTGCTGTTCATCTCGAAGGACGGCCAGGTTGCTTCGTCGCAGGGGCTGATCCGCGCGGTGGTCCCGCTGCAGGGGGTGGAGTTCGCGGCCGCTGGCACGAGCGCCGGCTTGGCGCTCCTGACGGATTCGACGTACTCGCTGCCTGTCGCGCCGGGCGTCGCCCGGGCGCAGACGCCCGTTGCGCTGAACTTCAGCGGGTTCCGCGACCTGGACATCAACGTGGCGCTTGTGTACCGCCGGCCGACCGAGTCCCCCTACACGTCTCCTGTGCAGGTGCCTGCGGTCAACCAGCGCACGGACCGGAACAACAACTGCGAATGGGACGCGCGCTACTTCCCGGGATTCCCGCCCGTGAACGGGCAGGGCCAGCTGCCGCCGTGGGATGTGGTGCTCGATGTCTTCTCCCTCGCTCGCGTGCCGCCATCCACCTCGAACGAGCAGACCTTCGGATGCCTCTACGGGCTTGAGTTCGTCTACGGCAACGGGCCGGTGACCGACGCCAACGGTGATGATGTCCTGCCGCTGCACGCGTTCCGGTGCGCACCCGACCGCGGCGTCCAGTCGGGGCAGCTCGAGGTGCAGGTCGGCTGGGACACGCCCGGCCTCCCGAACCGCGCGTGCAACGCGGGCGATCTCGCGTGCGGCGACCCGGACGCGGGGTCCTGCCTCAAGCCGCATGGCACACCGTTCTGCGATGACCCGCTGGTATGCATCTTCGTCTGCGCCACGAATCCGCTGTGCTGCGCGGTGTCCTGGGATGCCTCGTGCGTGGCGATCGCGGAGTCCGCGACCGGCTGCGGCGGGCCCGCCACGGGCGGGTGCTTCTCCGAGCACCGCTCCTCTCCATTCTGCTCGCTCGAGGAGTGCTGCGTCACCGTGTGCGAGCGCGATCCCTCGTGCTGCATCATCGGCTGGGACGAGGGGTGCGTCGCCATTGCGGTGCGGCAGTGCATCTCGTGCGGGGATCCGGATGCCGGCAGCTGCTTCCTGCCGCGTTCGATTCCGTACTGCAGCGACGGCGTCTGCTGCAGCGCCGTGTGCGCGGTGGATCCGGCGTGCTGCGCACTCGTGTGGGACCAGTCGTGCGTCGACTTCGCCGCGCTCGTGTGCCAGGAGCCCGCCTGCGGAAGCTCGGTCGCGATCAGCTGCTGCCTGTCCCATGACACGCCGTACTGCAGCGACGCGGAGTGCTGCAAGGCGGTGTGCGCGGTCGACCCGTTCTGCTGCGACACGCGCTGGGACACGACGTGCGTGTCGCAGGCGGTGACGCTCTGCACCACGGTGAGCTGCGTCTGCGGCGGAGGCGGGCCGTCCGCCGACTGCTTTGCGGTGCACGGACCCCCAGGGTGCAACCGGCTGGCGTGCTGCGACTCGGTATGCCTGGCGGATCCCTTCTGCTGCGTGGCCACGTGGGACGAGTCGTGCGTGGCCTCGGCCCGGGTGTTCTGCGCGGAGAACCCCGCGTGCGGCCAGGTCGGCAGCGGCAGCTGCCTGGTGCCCCATGCCTCGCCGGGCTGCGACGATGGCGGGTGCTGCGACGCGGTGTGCCGCGAGCGGCCGGAGTGCTGCACGATCACCTGGGATGCGGCCTGCGTGAAGCTCGTCGCGACGACGTGCGACGGCTGCGGATCGCCCTTTGCAGGCGAGTGCACCA
The DNA here is from genome assembly GCA_044234825.1 of Phycisphaerales bacterium. GTDB lineage: Bacteria > Planctomycetota > Phycisphaerae > Phycisphaerales > SM1A02 > ZLKRG44. Next base: position 6,991 of record JBIIIL010000023.1, on the reverse strand, counting down.
CGCCCCAGGTGACGCCAGGCTGCGCCAATGGCGTGTGCTGCGACACGGTGTGCGATGTGGACGTCTTCTGCTGCACCGAGGCTTGGGACACGGTGTGCGTGCAGATGGCGCAGGGGCTCTGCGGCACGGCGCCGTCCACGTGCGGCAGCGAGGGGACCAGGCCGTGCTTCGTGCCGAGCTTCGTGCCGGGGTGCGACGACACCGGCGCGGGCGCGTGCTGCGAGGTCGTGTGCGAGACGCTTGACCCGTTCTGCTGCTCCGTCCAGTGGGATGCGATCTGCGTGCAGCAGGCCTTCAGCGCCGCTGAGGCCGGGCTGGGCTCGTGCAACCTCCCTCCGACCGGATCAGGTGTCGGCAACTGCCTGCTCGCCCACGGCGGCAGGGGCTGCGCCGACCGCGAGTGCTCCGCCGCGGTGTGCAGCATCGACCGCAGCTGCTGCCTCGTGACGTGGGATGAGGGATGCGCGGCCATGGCTGACGTGGTGTGCGTGACGGCCAACACATGCCCCGGCGAGGGAGACTGCTTCTCCAACGGCAGGGGACCGGGCTGCGACGACGTCGCCTGCTGCAATGGCGTGTGCGCGCAGGATCCGTCCTGCTGCAACGACCGTTGGGACCAGGCCTGCGTCACGCTGGCGCGCACGACCTGCCTTCCCTTCGCGACCTGGCGCTGCCCGTGCTCGGGGTCGTGCTTCGAGCCGCACGCCAACGGAGGCTGCGACAACGCGACGTGCTGCGCCGTGGTGTGCAGGTCCGACCCCTCGTGCTGCGTGATCGAGTGGGACATCGAGTGCTCCTCGCTTGCCCGGGGCCTCTGCTGCGGCCTCCCCGGCTGCGGCAACGGCTGCAACGGGTCGTGCCTCATCACGCACGACACCCCGAACTGCGACGATCCGGCATGCTGCGCGACCGTGTGCGCTCAGGACCCGTTCTGCTGCATCTCCACGTGGGACGCATTCTGCGTGGAGACGGCCCTGCTGCGCTGCACCAAGGGGTGCGGCGTGAGCACGTCCGGGTCGTGCTTCACGCAGCGCCCGACGGGCGGCTGCGAGAATGGCGACTGCTGCATCGCGGTCTGCCAGCAGGACGTCTTCTGCTGCGACACCGCGTGGGATGACGTCTGCGTGAAGATGGCGCGTGCCGCGTGCCCCGATGACCTCCCCACCTGCGGCAATGCGGAGGGTGACTGCTGCCAGGCGCACCTCGGCCTCGCGTGCGAGGACGAGACGTGCTGCTCCACCGTGTGCGCCACGGACCCGGTGTGCTGCGACTCCGGCTGGGATTCCGCGTGCGCGTCGCAGGCGCGCACGCTGTGCCCGGACCTGTGCGCGGTCGACTGCGGGGACCAGTGCGCGGGAGACTGCTGCTCGGCCCACGACAACCCGTCCTGCAACGACGAGGCCTGCTGCACGGCCGTCTGCGCCGCGGATCCGGTGTGCTGCGAGGTGCGCTGGGACTTCGTGTGCGCCAACTCGGCGCGTTCGCTGTGCGGCGATCCGGACGAGGCGTGCCCCAGGCCCCAGTGCGGCGACAAGGGCAGCGGGGATTGCTGCGTGCCCCACGAGGGACCAGCCTGCGAGAACAAGTCGTGCTGCTCCTCGGTATGCGCACAGGACCCGATCTGCTGCGAGGTGACGTGGGACATCCAGTGCGCGGGCATCGCGGCATCGATCAAGTCCTGCGACTGCGCCGAAGCCTTCGAGTGCGGCTCGAGCGCGGCCGGCAGCTGCTTCACGCCGCGCAAGACGCCGTTCTGCAACGACTTCGCGTGCTGCTCGATCGTGTGCAAGATCGACCCCAACTGCTGCCTGGTCGCCTGGGACCAGACGTGCGTCGACTTCGCGACCTCCGGCATCTGCCCCTGAGCGCGTCACCCCGACCTCGGCGCCCGTGAGTCCTGCGTGCCGGGGCTGCGCGTCAGGCGGTCTGCAGCGTGTGCCGGCGATCCGGACCGACGCTCACCATGTCGATTGGCAGCTGCAGGTAGTCCTCGATGAACGAGAGGTAGCGTTCGGCGTTGGCCGGGAGCTGGCGCCTGTCGTCGACCTCGCGCAGCGCCTCGGTCCAGCCAGGCAGCGTCTGGAAGATCGCGGTGGCCTGCTCAAGGCGGTGCGCATCGGGGATGAACCGATCGGTGACGCTGCCGTCCGCGAGCCGGTAGCCCGTGCAGATGCGCAGCTCGTCGAACCCTGTGAGCACGTCGAAGAGCGTGCAGGCCACGCCCGTCGCGCCGCACACCATCGCGGAGTAGCGGACCGCCACGAGATCGAGCCAGCCGCAGCGCCGTGGGCGTCCGGTGGTGGTGCCGTACTCGCGGCCGCGCTCGCGGATGCGCTCGCCTGTGGAGTCGGTCAGCTCGGTGGGGAAGGGCCCCGCACCCACCCGGGTGCTGTACGCCTTCATGATGCCGAGCACGCGGCCGATGCGGTCTCCCGGCACGCCGGTGCCTGCAGGGATGCCGAGCGTGGAGCAGTTGGAGCTGGTGACGTAGGGATAGGTGCCGTGGTCGATGTCGAGGAGGCACGCGTTTGCGCCCTCGAACAGGATGCGTCGGCCCGCCTTCAGGGCGTCGTGGAGCGCGTAGGTGCTGTCGACGATGTGGGGGCGCAGCTGCTCGCCGAGCGCGGCGTAGCGGTCCGCGAGCGCATCGGGATCGAGCGGGCTCGTGCGCACGCCGAGTGCGGCAAGCTCCGCACTGCGGAGCCGGCAGATCACGCGAAGCCGGTCCCGCAGGTAGGCATCGTCAAGCAGGTCACCCACCCGGATGGCGGTGGACCTGCTGATCTTGTCGGCGTAGGCGGGACCGATGCCGCGGCGCGTCGTCCCGATGGCCAGCGACCCGCGCTCGCCCTCGGCCACGTCCGCGAGGAACTCCTCGAGCGCCGCGTCCTGCTCCTTGTGGTAGGGCATGACGACGTGCGCACGGTCGCTGATCAGGAGGTTTCGCGCGCTGACGGCCACGCCGCGCGACACGAGGCGCTCCATCTCCTCGAGGAGCTTCTCCGGGTCCACGACGACCCCGTTGCCGATGACGCAGGTCTTGTCGGGGTACAGGATGCCCGAGGGGATGAGGTGCAGCGCATAGCGCTCGCCCGCCACCTCAACCGTGTGGCCCGCATTCGCGCCCCCGTTGTAGCGGGCGATCACGTCGTGGTCGGCGGTGAGCACATCGACGATCTTGCCCTTGCCCTCGTCGCCCCACTGGAGCCCGACGACGGCGGTATGCGGTGTGGCGCGTGGCGATGGTCCAGGCATGACCGGTCGATGCTACGGGCGCGTGCGGCGCGCTGCCCTACGCTTCGGGCATGGAGCGCCCGATGAGGCCAACCATCGAGGGACGCGCGGAGGTCGCGGTGCCGTCGGCTGCCGACATCGCACCTCGGCAGGGGGCGAGGTGGCGCGGCGCCTACATCCACGTGCCCTTCTGCGCGCACAAGTGCCACTACTGCGACTTCTACTCCTTTGTCGACACGGAGTCGCGGCAGGAGGCCTTCGTGGCGCGCCTCGAGTCCGAGATGGAGGCGGTCGCAGGTGCGATGATCCGCGAGCCCCTGCAGACCGCGTTCTTCGGCGGCGGCACGCCCACGCTGCTCGAGCCGCGCCTGCTTGAGCGGATGCTGGCGTCACTGAGGCGCATCCTGCCGCTTGAGGCGGACGCGGAGATCACGGTGGAGGCCAATCCCGAGACCGTCACCGCGGAGGTCGCCGCGATCCTCGCCGCTGCAGGGGTGCGTCGCGTCAGCATGGGATGCCAGTCCTTCGAGCCGCGGCTCCTCGATGCGCTCGAGCGCAAGCACCGGCCTGAGCGCGTGCCCGAGGCCCTCGCGCTGCTGCGCGCCGCAGGCGTGCCGCAGGTGAACCTCGACCTGATCTTCGGGATCCCCGGAAGCTCGCTCGAGGACTGGATGCGTGACCTCGACCGCGCGCTTGCCCTCGCGCCCGACCACGTCAGTGCCTACGGGCTCGTGTACGAACCCAACACCCCGCTGCATGCGCGGATGCGCCGGGGCGACGTCACGCCCGTCGAGGAGGATCTCGAGGCGCGCATGTACGAGCATGCGCTCGGCCGGCTCGAGTCCGCCGGATTCGAGCGCTACGAGATCTCGAACTGGTCGCTCCCAGGCAAGGCGTGCAGGCACAATCTCATCTACTGGACCGGCGGCGACTGGTGGGCCTTCGGCCCTTCGGGCTCCGCGCATGGCGCGGGCATCCGGTGGAAGAACGTGCCTCGGCTCGGCGACTGGCTCGCGAGCGGGCCCTTCTCGCCCGTGCAGGATGTGGAGAGGCTCGACGACGACGGCCGCATCGGGGAGCGCTTCATGCTCGAGCTGCGCCTTGCGGCGGGCATCGACGAGCAGGATGTCGAGCGGATGCTGCGCGCTGGGGCCCGTGGCGGGGCGCGCCGCGCCGCGATCGCACGTCACGAGTCAGGCGGGCTGCTTGAGCGCACGGCGGGACGTCTTCGCCTCTCGCGGACAGGGCTTCTGCTGGCCAACGCCGTCGTCGCCGACCTCGTGTGAGCGGGGCGCCTGCGGCGTGTGGGGCACGGCGGGATCGCCGCGCCGATCACTTGCCGCCGAAGAATCGCGAGACGCTGCGGACCGTGACCTGTCGCCCGATCTCCGCGATCGACTCGGTGAGCGGGATCTCCTTCGGGCACACCTTCACGCAGTTCTGCGCATTCCCGCAGTCGCTCACGCCGCCCGGTCCCATCAGGACGTCGAGCCGGACGCTCTTGAGCGTCGCTCCGGTGGCATGCGCATTGAAGAGCCGGGCCTGGTTGATGGCGTGCGCGCCGACGAATGCCGTGTCCCACGCTGCGGCATCGGGCTCAGGGGTGAACTGCGGGCACGCCTCGAGGCAGCATCCGCAGCTCATGCAGGTGCTCATCACGTAGCGCTTCTCCTGCGCTTCGGGGGACTCCTTGGGTCCGGCGCCGAGGTGGAACGTGCTGTCGATGGGCACCCACGCCTGGACGCGCTCGAGGTTGTGGAAGAGCCGCGACCGGTCCACGCTGAGGTCCCGGATCACCGGGAACTTGGTCATCGGCTCGAGCGAGATCGTGCCGTCCTGGGTCGCGACCTGCCGCACCAGCGCACTGCACGCCTGCCGCACACGGCCGTTGATGACCATGGTGCACGACCCGCACACCTCCTCGAGGCATCCCGCGTCGTAGCACACTGGAGTGGATGCGACGCCTTCGGTCGTGGTGGGGGCCGCCGCCACGCTCTGCAGCACGCTGATCACGTTGGCATCGGCGGCGACCTCGACCCGGAACTCCTCCCATCGGGGCGTGCCGTCTGGGGTGTCCTGGCGCTTGATCCGGACCGTCAGGGGGCGCTTGGCGGAGGTGTCCGATGCGTTGGCGACCATGGGTTCGGAAGTGTATGCACCGTGGGGCGCCGCGGCGCATTCTGTGCAGGGTGCAGGCGGGGGGGGTCGATACTTGCAGCATGTCGGCATGGCTGAGGCTCATCCGTCCCGGCGACTGGACGAAGAACGTCTTCGTGCTCGTGCCCCTGATCTTCTGGCTACCCGGAGAGGGGCGGGCCGAGGGAGCCCCTCCGGCGTCAGCGCTGGTCGGGCCGGTCGTCTGGATGTTTGCGGCCTTCTGCCTCGCTGCAAGTGGCTTCTACGCCGTCAATGACGCCATGGATGCGCGCAGCGACCGGATGCACCCGGTCAAGCGCAAGCGGCCAGTGGCGAGCGGCGCGATCGGCTCGGTGCAGGCGCTGGTCGCTGGGCTTGCGCTGGTGGTGGGTGCGATCGCATGCGCCGCCATGGTGTCGAAGGCCGCGGTCGCCGTGCTCGGCGCCTATGTGGCGCTTCAGGTGTCCTACAACCTCGGGCTCAAGCGAGTGGCGTTCCTCGATGTCACGTGCCTGTCGGTCGGATTCTGCCTGCGCGCGGCCGGCGGCGCGATTGCCATCGACATCGCCATCTCGGTGTGGCTGCTGCTGTGCGTCTTCTTCCTGACGCTCTACCTGGGCTTCATGAAGCGCCAGTGCGACATGGTCAGCGCGGGACGTGACGGCGCACCGTGGACCACGGCTGCCCCGTACCGGGGGACCGGCGAGCTGGACTGGCTGATGGGCGTCTCCGCGACGATGACGACGCTCATGTACCTGATGTACTCGCTGAGCGGCCATGCGCGCGGCATCTTCGGCGTGCGTGCGCTCGGGCTCGCGCTGCTGACGCCTCTGGTGCTGCTCGTCGTGTACCGGTTCTGGCGCCGTGCGGCTGAGGGCAGGTCCGACAGCCCCCTCGCCGCCCTCATCGAGGATCCCCTCGTGCGGCTGGGAATCGCGGGATTCGTCGCGGGCGCATGGGCCGTGCTCTACGTGCCCGGGGTGCAGGCCGTGCTCGAGCGGGTGCTGCTGGTGTGAGCGGCATGCGCGCCCGTGCGTGGTGCCTCGTGCCTGTGGCGGCACTCGTGCTGCCGGCGGCGATCATCGTCGCCGCAGGCGTGTCTTTCGGCACCTGGGGATACGACCAGGACCAGTCTCATCTGCCGACAGTCCGGCAGTTCTCGGCGCAGTGGCCCGTCCCGGACCTTCGCGACTACCGGAGCACAACGGGTCCGCTGTGGCATCTGCTGCTCTCGGTGATTCACCGGCTTGGAGTGCCTGAGGTCGCGCTGCGGGCAACCGCGATCGCGGCAGGGGCTGGGCTCGTCGCGCTCGCGTGGGCAGTGCTTCGACGGAGCGTGTCGCCCGGGCTCGCGGCGGCGACCGCGCTCCCGATCGCCTGCAGCTCGTTTGTCCTTGGCGGGAGCGCATGGATCACCACGGATGTGCCTGCCGCACTGTGCATGATGGGCGCACTCGCTGCGCTCACCGGACCTCACGGGGCGCGGCCGGTGGCGGGCCTCTGGGCCGCGTGCGCGGCGGGTGTACGGCAGCCGCTTGGGTGGCTGTGCGTGCCGCTGCTTTGGGTGGCATGGAGGGACCGATCGTGGCGCTTCGCCCTTGCCGCCATGCTGCCGGTCGCT
>JBIIIL010000112.1:0-8069 GCA_044234825.1 Phycisphaerales bacterium | reverse complement strand
CGGCGTTCCGCGATCTCCACGACCGGGGCGCCAATCCAGCTGCGGTCACGCTGATGCTCGCACTTGCCGGAGTCTGGGGGCTGCCCTTTGCACTCGCCGGCCGGGACCGTGTGCCGTGGGCGCCAATCGCTGGCGCCGCGCTTGCGGCACTCGCGTATGCGCTCTCGTTCCCGACCTCCCACGACTACGAGGCAGGTCGATGGGGAGGCCCGATCTGGCAGCTCGTGGCGATCGCGCCTGCGCCGGCAGGGCGGTCGGTCGTGCTCGCGCCGCTCGCCGCCCTCGGTGGTGCGTGCGTGACGGTGCTCGCGATCCGCGCGTACCGGGCAGGCCAGGGTTCGACGTGCGGCGTGCTGCTGGTCTCGCTCGCCATGGCGACGCTCGCCAACGCCGCAAACTCGCAGGCGTGGCAGCGCTATGCGGACCCCATGCTCCTGCTCGTCATTCCGTGGATGGCCGTGCTGGGGTGGCGAGGCCATGCGCCAGGCTGGCGACTCGCCGCCGCAGCGGGCTCCGTCACGATCGTTCAGGTCGGGGTGTGCGCAGTCAGCATCTGGCGGCCGCTGGTCACCATGGCACTCATGCAGCAGCCCACATGAGGGCGCTTATCGCGCCGCGGCTGCGGCAGGCACCGCCGACGTGACGGGCTTGGCGGGCTGGGCCGAGGAGTCCACACGCCCGTAGGTGCGCTTGCGAGGCTGCACGAGCTGGTGGTCGACCGGCAGGTACTCGATGCGCGAGCGACCCGCAGCCGCATCCCACTTGGCCACCGTCGTCGCGAGGAAGTTGCCGTCGTCGCGCTCGGTGAAGTCGGTGCGGTAGTGGCTGCCGCGGCTCTCGCGCCGCGCAACCGAGCCCTCGATGATCGCGTCGGCCACGGCGAGCATGTCGCCGACGGCGCGTGCGTGCGCGAGATTCTGGTTCGTCCAGGCGCCCGTGTCGCTCAGCCGCAGCCGCGAGTAGCGCTCGCGCAGCTCTGCGAGCTTGGTGCGTGCCTGCTCGAGCCGCGCATGGCTCTTCACCACCGTCGCCGCCGCCGTCATCTCCTCGCCGAGCTCGATGCCGATCCGGTAGGGGTTCTCGGTGCCTGAGGACGAGAGCAGGCGGTTCATGCGGTCCTGCTCCGCGGCCACGCCAGCATCGAAGCTGGACGCAGGCGCATCCTCGTGCGGCGCCGACTCGAGCGCGTACTTGGCGACGCCCGCGCCGCAGAAGAGGCCGTCGAAGATGCATGACAGCAGCGCGTTCGCGCCGAGGCGGTTGCCTCCGTGGTACGCGAAGTTCACCTCGCCGAAGGCGTAGAGGCCCTTCACGTTGGTGACCATCGAGTCCTCGGCGCCGTACACCATGCCCTTGCCGTCGGGCTTGGCCTGGTACCGGGTCCACAGGCCGCCCATCGAGTAGTGCATGCCTGGGAAGATGCGCATGGGCATCTCGGACGGCTCCTCGCCGACGAACTTGCGGTAGATCTCGAGGATGCCGCCGAGCTTGCGGTCGAGGTACTCCCGCGTCAGGTGCGTGAGGTCGAGGTAGACCTGGTTCTGGCCGCCGACGCCCATGCCCTGATTGACGCACACGTCGAAGATCTCGCGCGTGGCGATGTCACGCGGCACGATGTTGCCGTACTTGGGGTACTTCTCCTCGAGGAAGTACCAGCGCTCGGCCTCGGGGATCTGCCTCGGATCGCGCGCATCGCCCTTGCGCCGCGGCACCCAGACGCGCCCGCCCTCGCCGCGCGCGCTCTCGCTCATGAGGCGAAGCTTGTCGGCGCCCGGAATGGCGGTGGGGTGCACCTGGATGAACTCGGGGTTTCCGTACCACGCGCCGAGCTGGTAGCAGCGGCTCGCCGCGGCGCCGGTGCACATCACGGAATTGGTGCTCTTGCCGAACACGAGCCCGCAACCGCCCGTGGCCATCACCACAGCGTCGGCGCGGAAGGCGCGGATCTGCATCGTGCGCAGGTCCTGCGCGACGATGCCGCGGCACGTGCCCGAGGCGTCGATCACCGGCCGCAGGAACTCCCAGTGCTCCCACTTGGTGACCTTGCCCTCGTGGGCGAAGCGCCGCACCTGCTCGTCGAAGGCGTAGAGCAGCTGCTGTCCGGTGGTGGCGCCCGCGAAGTGCGTGCGCTTGTAGAGGCTGCCGCCAAAGAGCCGCAGGTCGCGCTGCCCCTCGGCGGTGCGGTTGAAGGGCACGCCCATCCGGTCGAGGAGGTCGATGATGCGTGGCGCCCAGTGCGCGAGCTCGTAGACAGGCGGCTGGTCGGCCAGGAAGTCGCCGCCGTAGATCGTCTCGTCGAAGTGCTCGTACTCGGAGTAGCCCTGCTGCCGCGCGATCTCGTTGCACGCGTTGATGCCGCCCTGCGCGCACACCGAGTGGGACCGCTTGACCGGCACCACGCTGAAGAGGTCCACCGAGACGCCGCCCTCGGCGATCTTCACGCTCGCGGAAAGGCCTGCGAGTCCGCCTCCGACCACAATCACGCGTGCGTTCTTCTTGCCGGCCATCGTCGTGCTCCGTGTCTGTGTCCGTTCAGGTTCCTGGCAGGGCTGCGGCGCTGCGTGCGCCCACGGCGGCATCCGCCGTCGGGCTGTCTCCATCGGGGCGCTCGGCCTCGAGCCGCTCCTCGATCGCCTGCGCCTTCTCGGCGTCGAGCGTCATGAATCCTCCGACTGCAGTCACTCCGGCGAGCGCAAGCGCAATGCCAAGGGCCGCGCAGACCTGGCCCCATCGGCGCTGAGCGCCGGCGCTGACGGTGAGGCCCCACGTGATGCCGGCCGTCCACAGGCCGTTCGCGAAGTGGAACACCAGCGCGAGCACGCACACCAGGTAGAGGATCGCGACCGTCCCGCCAAGCAGGCCGTCCTGCATGTGGATCGCCACGCTCGAGGACGCGCGGTCCGGATCGAAGGTGGGCAGGAGCCCTCCGAAGGTCCAGCCCCACCGGAGACTCGCGATGTGCAGGAAGATGAAGGCGACGCCGATGTAGCCCGTGATGCGCTGCAGGGTGTAGCGCATGTTGTCCTGGTAGGCGTAGCGGGAGTAGTTGCCGATCCCTGTGCGCGCGAAGTAGACGCCGAGGCCTGCATGGAAGGCGATCGGGAGCCACAGCACGAAGATCTCGATGAAGATCAGCGCCGGCAAGTTGTGGATGAAGTCCACCTCGTGCTGGAACGTGGCCACGCCGGCCGCGCCCGCGCCGAGCGCGGCGTACTTCTTGGCGTTGAACAGCTGCCCCCACACGATCGACGAGTTGGTCGTGAGGTGGGGGATCAGGAACAGGCCGATCGGGAAGATGCCCGTCGCGCTGTGCAGCCGGCGGAGCAGGAAGTAGTGCCGCTCGATGAGCGATCCGGCGCGCGGGGCCGAGGAGTGCGTGGCAGCGGTCGCGGTGGTCATCGGTCGTCGGGCCTCAGGGCATCACGATGCGGGACGCGCCGGGCGCAGCACCCGCGCTGGAGGGGGGAACCGGAGGGACAGCGCCCATGGGCGCCGCGCCAGGCACCCCGGCGCCGCGCGCCTGCTGCTCGGCCATGAGCCTCGCGAAGTGAACAAACCGGGCACGGAGCTCCGCGAGGACCTCCTTGAGCTCGCTGGCCTCCTCGGCGCCGAGGTTGCCCTTGGTCTTCTCCTCGAGCACGCCGAGCAGGTCGATGGCGAAGCGGCTCGCCGGAAGGTCCACGACGATCCGCTTCGTGTCCGGATCCCCGTACATGCCGAGTCCGGAGAGCGCCTGAGAGGCGAGCACGCCGACAAGGCTGCGGAAGTCGGCGGGAGGCATCGCGTCGGGTCCGCCCCGACGTCCATCGGAGGTTCGGTCGCCCTCGATCTTGGCAAGGCGCTCGCGCTCGGCCTCTGCCTGCGCCTTCCAGTCGCTGTCGATGTGGATCTTGGGCGTCTCTTCGCTCATGCGGTGCTCCGTGATGCGGGGCGGATAAGTATAGGCGCGCCGCGATCCGTACACTTCGGCGCGTGAGGCATTCCTGCGCTGCCCTCCTGTGCGCCATCGCGAGCTGCGGCATCCTGTCCGCGAGCGCATGCAAGGCGCCGCCTGAGGAGCGGGATGAGGCGGGCGCCATCGTGACCGCGCAGGACTTTGCGCGCCTCGACGCGTCACCAGGGTCGGTCGGGGCGGTCAAGGTGCCGTCGACCTTCTTCGATCCCCCCACGGTCACGATCGACCGCGTCGATGAGCAGGCTGGATCGCTCGACATCGTCGACGAGAAGACCGTGATCGATGCGCCTCGGGGCAGCGGCGGCGCGAAGTCGCGGGCGGTCAGCGGCACGGTGGAGACGGTGGAGCTGCGGCCAGGGCAGTCGTGGACCGTCGATGCGCTCGTCGGCCAGATCAACGGGCGGCCCGTCTATGCGAGCAAGTTCCTGCAGCCCCTCGAGGACCGCATCATGCGGGTCGTGTCGGAGATGCCCCGCGCGCAGGCGCAGCAGGAGATCGCGAGGGTCGTGGTCGACCGCTTCCAGCAGCAGGTCAACAGCGAGCTGGTCATCGCGGAGGCCGAGAGCATGCTCACGCCCGACAACCAGCAGGGCGTGCTGGCCTGGCTCAAGGACGTGCAGGAGCAGACGACCGCCTCGTATGGCGGCAACCGGACGGCAGCGACGCGCTCGCTGGAGGAGCAGTTCGGGATGACGATGGAGCAGTACCTCAACGAGCGCCGCGACGAGGCGCTCGCGAACCAGCTGCTGCAGCGCCGCATCGAGCCCCGCACCATCGTGTCATGGCGCGACGTGGAGCGCGAGTACGCCGTCAACGAGGCGGAGTTCAATCCGCAGCCGACGATCACGGTGGGTCGCATCGCGGTGCGCAGCGCCGATGAGGCGAAGGTCAAGGATGTCGGCGACAGGCTCGCCGCCGGCGAGGCCTTCTCCGCCGTCGCGGAGTCCGCGGGCATCGCGCAGGGTGGCGCATGGCGCGAGTTCAAGCTGCCTTCGGGCGGCATCGCGCAGCTGGAGGACCTCAACCCCGATGTGCGGACCGCGCTCATGGCTGCAGCGCCAGGCAAGGCCACGCCTCCCATGAGGCAGGGCAGCTCCACGGTCTGGTTCACGATCCTGGCGTCGGCCAAGGGCGAGTCCCGGAGCATCTTCGACGCCCGCCTGCAGCTCATGCTGCGCGCGTCCATCGCGGAGCGCCGCTCGGTGCGCGAGCGGATGCGCTACCTGAACGGCCTGCGCCAGCGCTGGATCTCGCAGAACATCCAGACGATGCAGGACAGGCTCGTGCGGATCGCATGGGACCGCTACCTCAGCGGCAAGGCATCCTGATCACGCGGGGCCGCCGGGGTGAGCGCTGCGGCCACGCGCGTGCGGTGGCGGCGGCCATGAGCAGGCCTGCATGGCTACAGCGATGCGTTCGGGAAGTGGTCGATGCGCACCTCGCCGGCGCCTGATGGGCCGAGCCTGACTGCGATCACGTCGATGCGCACGCACAGCCCCATCCGGCGGGCGCGCGGCTCGAGCGCGAGCGCGGCGCGCGCCAGGCGCACGAGCTTCCCGCGCCCGACGCGCTCCTCCGGCCGTGCGCAGCCCGCCGGCGTCCGGCGCCGCGTGCAGCAGGACTTGACCTCGATGGCCACAAGCGCGCGCTCCGCCGGATCCGTGGCGATCGCGTCAATCTCCACCCCCGCGACGCGCTCGCCGCGCGCGTGCACGATCCAGCCGAGCGACTCGATCCAGCGCACTGCGGCGTCCTCGCCGCGCTTGCCGATGTCGATGTGGGAGCTGCGCACCCGACCACCCTAGCGCGCCGAGCGCCGAGGTCACGCGCAGCGGCCCAAAGAGATCGGCCAGGGCCCTGACGGCCTAGCTCGCGGCGGCGCCCGCCGGCACGGCTGCGCGCGAGGCCTCCACTGCGGGCGTGCCGTCGACGACTGCCCGGATCACGCGTGCGATCCCGGCGCTGTCGATGCCCGCCTCGGCGAGCTGCTCGGAGCGCTCGCCCTGGTAGATCCACGAGTCCGGCAGCGCCATCCTGATGATGCGCCGCGTGTCGAGCCCGGCCGCGTGGCACGCCTCGAGCGCGCATGCGCCGAATCCGCCTCGGATCGAGTGGTCCTCGACGGTGATGACGGGCGTGCCTGCAGCGATCAGCCGCCGCATGAGGTCAATGTCGACTGGCTTGGCGAACCTGGCATCGTGCAGCTCGACCGAGTACTCGCTCGCGAGCGAGTCGATCGCCGCAGCGGCGTCGATGACGCTCGTGCCGTAGGCGACGACGGCGACATCGGGCTTCGCGTGCGTGATCAGCGGGCGCGAGCGTCCAAGCTCGAATGCGGGGCAGGGCTGCGCCGTGAAGCGGGGGCTCACCGAGTCGCGCGGGTAGCGCACGGCGGACAGGCCAGCGTCGTACCCGGCCATGAACTCGAGCGCCGCCTTGAGGCTCGGCTCGTCCATCGCGGCGCAGAGCGCGGCGCCGGGGAGCGTGGCGAGGATCGACACGTCGCAGAACCCATGGTGCACGGCGCCGTCGCCGCCGACGAGGCCGGCGCGGTCAAGGCAGAGTCGCACGGGCAGGCCCTGCAGCGCCGACTCCTGGAAGCACTGGTCAAAGGCCCGCTGCAGGAAGGTCGAGTAGACGGCGAAGAATGGCTTCCATCCCGTCTTGGCGAGGCCAGCCATCATGTCGAGCGCGTGGCTCTCGCAGATGCCCGTGTCCCACGAGCGGGAGGGGTGCTTGGCGAGGACCTTGCTGATGCCGGTGCCGTCGGGCATTGCGGCGGTGCACGCCACGACCTTGGGGTCGCGGTTCATGAGGTCCACCATCGCATCGCCAAATGCGGCGGTGAAGCTGCGCGCGCTCTTCTTGAGCTCCACCCGGCAGCCCTCGTTCTCCATGTCGTCCATGGTGAAGGGGCTCGGCGAGTGGAAGGTGGTCGAATCGCCCTCGGCGAACGCGAATCCCTTGCCCTTGACCGTCTTGACGTGGAGCACCATCGGGCGGTCGAGGTGCGCCGACTCGTTGAGGATGTCGATGAGCGTCGGCAGGTCATGCCCGTCGACGGGACCTACAGCGACGAGCCCGAAGTGCTCGAGCCAGTGGTCGTCGGCGATGAAGGCCTTCGATGACTCGCCCATGCGGTGGTACAGGTCGGTGAGCGACTGCCCGCCCGGCACGTGGGACGCGAACTCCTTCGCCGCGCGCTTGAACTCGCCATAGGCGCTCGAGAGGCGCAGCCTGTCGAAGTACGCCGCCACGGCGCCCTGCGGCTTGGCGATGCTCATGCCATTGTCATTGAGGACAATCAGGAACTGCCGGTGCAGCGTGCCCGCGTTGTTGAGCCCCTCCATCGCGACGCCGTTGACGATCGACGCGTCGCCGATGATGGACACCACGCGCCGCCCGAGCGGGTTGTCGGGAGCCCAGCCCTGGCCGTTGAGCGAGTCGCCCCTGGCCATGCCGACTGCCGTCGAGATTGCCGTGCCGGCGTGCCCGACGGAGAAGAGGTCGTAGGCGCTCTCGCGAGGCTCGGGGAACCCGGCCATGCCGCCGCGCTGCCGCAGCTTGGGCAGGAGGTGCATGCGGCCGGTGAGCATCTTGTGCGGGTAGCACTGGTGACCCACGTCGAAGAGCAGGCGGTCGTGGGCGAAGTCGAACACATAGTGCATCGCTACCGTGAGCTCGACAACGCCAAGGTTGGGCGCGAGGTGGCCCCCAGAGCGGGAGACCTGGTCGCAGATGGCCCTCCTGATCTCAGCGCACAGCCTGGGCAGCTCGGCGACGGGCAGGCGCTTGAGGTCGGCAGGTGAACGGATCGAGCCGAGGAGAGTCATGGGTGATTCCGACCATCCTAGCCGGGAACCGGCGTCCGGGCGCATCAGCGCGTGCGGGACGCCATGTACTCGGTGAGGTCGTGGAGCGGCCGTGCCGGCTCGCCCAGCGGCAGGATCGCCCGCTGCGCATCCGCGCGCAGGGTCTCGACCTCCTCCCGGGTCCGGTCGAGGCCGTACACCGCGGGATACGTGAGCTTCCCGAGGTCCCGGTCCTTGCCCGTGGCCTTGCCCACGTGCTCCGCGGACTGGGTCTCGTCGAGCAGGTCATCCACCGCCTGGAA
>JBIIIL010000111.1:0-8088 GCA_044234825.1 Phycisphaerales bacterium | reverse complement strand
TTGCCGGAACCGTGCGCGCCCACGATTCCAGCGCGGGCCGCGAGCGCATCCATCACCCACTGATCCGAGTCAGTCTCGTGCAGCCGCGCCATGACGAGGTCCATGGGCGCCGCATCCTCGCCGAGCACTGCGGCGAGCAGTCGCGTGACCTCGCGGCTGCCCATGCGCAGACCTCCTGATGGGATCTCTGTCATGGACGGATGCTCTCCATAAGGCTGCGTAGCTCGCTCGCGATCTCCGCGCCGCGCGCGCCGTCCCGCATCAGCATCCGGCTCAATCGCTCTCGCAAGCGCGACGCAACCTCGAAGGCACGTGACGCGGCTTGCGCCTCCGTGAGGGCTCCTCCATGGTTGGCGACCAGTTGCGCATAGGGAACCCCGTCGACATGGTGCTGCCAGAAGATATCCCAATTGGCGGACTTGCCCGCCTTCGCCAGGTCGATCCGCACCTCCTCGCACACGCGCTCCACAATCGCAGACGCCCACGCGTGGTCGAGCAGACGATCGGCGTCATCCGGCACGGCCATGGACTCTGCCTCGCGGTCATCGAGCGCCTTCACCCGGCCGGTCGCCCGCCTCATGGTCTTCGCGTGGAAATGGAGACCGTTCCGGAACCACTGCCGCAGCCGAAGCCCGCTGCCGATCCAGTCCTTGAGGTAATCCTGTCGCGCGAGGACCGATGCAAGAAACCCATTCACGAGCTCGTCCGACTCGAGCTGGCTTGCGTGAGCTAGACCCGTGGCCTTGGCGTAGGTCTGCAGCGGCTTGGCGTACACAGTCATCGCCCACTGCACGAGACGGTCCTTGGCTTCTGGCCCCCCTTCGAGGTGGTCCCGGATCCACATGTACTGGGTGGAAGGAAAGTCGTGGGTAGAGTCGGGTGGCATGTGTGATGAGAGGGCATTCTGGATCGGCCAAGACCCGCGGTCGAGCACTGCGCGCAAGTTTATCTACCAGATTGTCCCAAAAAATCTTCATTTTTTCGCCAATGGATCGGCTCTCGGGCGCTTTGTGGGTGCGGCAACGCCGCTGAGCCCTCTTGGGGTGCTGCCATTCTCGGAGACGTTGCGAGCGCTGACGGCGGATTGGGTTTTCGGGGGTGCGCGGAGTCCCTCCGGGGGTGACTCCGGCGCGCTCCGGGGGCGCTGGACGCCGTGAGGATGAGACCCCTCCCGGCGTCCGGTCGCTTTTGGAGTTGGCTCCGCCCAATGCAGTGCGCGGTAGGCGTCGTGTTTCGCAGTTGTTCACCCGTTGCATCGATGGCGGCCCGGGGGACCGACGTCTCGACACCCACGGGTTACCGCCATCTCCCCGGCTGCGACGCTCCTTACACTCGCTGCCCGTGATCGCGGAACTGGACACGCTCGAGCGGGAGGCCCTGGGCACCCTTGCCCAGGTCGCAACCCCAGCGGCACTCGAGAGCTGGAAGTCCGCCCACTTGGGTCCTCAGGGTGTTCTGAAGGCCTGGATGCAGCGCCTCAAGGAAGCGTCCAAGGACGAGCGACCTGCTCTCGGCAAGCGCCTCAATGAGGTCAAGGGTGCCTTCGAGCGGGCATTCGAGTCGAGGGTCACCGAGGTGTCCAAGTCTGCGCCGCGACCTGACGCTGTGGATGTGACCGAGCCGGGCGTCCCCTGCGGGCTCGGGCGCCGGCACGTGCTGACGCGCACGATCGACGGCATGGTGGATGTCTTCGGCCGCATGGGATTCTCGGTGGCCGACGGACCTGAGGTCGAGGACGAGTGGCACAACTTCACCGCGCTCAACATCCCCGAGTCGCATCCGGCGCGCGAGCCCACGGACAACTTCTGGATGGCCGAGCAAGGCGGCGTTCGGCGGCTTCTGCGTACGCAGACCTCCACGGTGCAGATCCGGACGATGGAGTCGACGCCTCCCCCGCTGCGCATCATCGCGGTTGGGCGCGTGTACCGGCCCGACACGCACGACGCCACGCACTACTCGATGTTCCACCAGATGGAGGGCCTCGCCGTGGACGAGGGACTCTCGATGGCGGACCTCAAGACCACCCTGCTGCAGTTCGCGCGCGCGTTCTTCGGGCCCGAGGCCGAGGTGCGGCTGAGGCCGAGCTTCTTCCCCTTCACCGAGCCGAGCGCGGAAATCGACATCCGCATGCAGGTGCGCGGCCAGTGGCAGTGGGTCGAGCTTGGCGGATGCGGCATGGTGGATCCGAACGTGTTCGCATCGGTCGGCATCGACCCCGAGCGCTGGACGGGCTTCGCCTTCGGCCTCGGCGTCGAGCGCATTGCGATGCGCCGCTACGGCATCCCCGACATCCGCTGGCTCTTCGAGAACGACGTGCGCTTCCTGCGCCAGTTCGGGTGAGCGAAGCCCGGGCCCGGGCGGTCAGCTTGACGAGACGCCGTAACGCACACGGCCGCGCTTGAGGGCGCGGCCGCGTGGATGGTTCGTGATGTGGCGGCCCGTTGAATGGGCCGCTGTGCGCAATCGCTGACCGGCCTGCCGCGAGACCCGGGCCCTGTGGCCGGAGCCACGCGAGCGCCGCGTCAGCCCCGCTCAGCCTGCGGACTCGCCGCCCGCACCGGACTCGCCGCCTGCGCCGGCCGCATCGGCCTTCGCCGATGCCGCGCCAGCCTTGCGGGACTTGGCCGCAAACGCCGTGCGCTTGTCCGCCTGCGAGCGCCGGCCGCTGCGGCCACCGCTCACCTGCGAGCCCGACTCCTTGCCGACGAGCTGCAGCACGACGAGGTTCGTCGCGTCGCCGAGCCTGCGGCGGTCGAGCTTCACGATGCGCGTGTAGCCGCCGGAGCGGCCCTCGAACATCGGGGCCACGGTGGTGATCAGGTGATGCACCAGGCGCGGGGCCTTCTTCAGCTCGCCGTAGCGGTTGAACTCGATCGCGCTCTCGGCGGGGACTTCCCAGAACTCGCTCTTCTTGCGCGACTCCTTCACGTTGGGGTCCGCGACCCACGCGAAGGCCGCGCGGTCGTTGATCCTCGACTGGATGAGCCGGCGCGACGCCAGCGTGCGCCGGCGCGCGAGGGTGATGAGCTTCTCCACGTAGGGCTGGACCGCCTTGGCCTTCGGCAAGGTCGTGACGATCTGGCCGTGCTCGATCACGCCTGCTGCCAGGTTGCGCAGCATCGCGCGACGGTGGTCGCTCTCGACGGAGAACTGTCTTCCTGCAATACGGTGACGCATGGTTCAGGCTCCCGAACTCTGGGCGAAGCCCTCGGGCAGACGCATGCCCAGGGCGAGGCCCAGCTCATCAAGCTTGCGGACGACCTCGCGGAGCGAGGTCTTGCCGAAGGCGCGCAGGCCAAGCAGCTCGTCCTCGGTCTTCTGCACCAGCTGCGCCACGGTGCGGATCTGCGCGCTCTCGAGGCAGTTGCTCGCGCGCACGGACAGCTCGAGCTCCTCGACGCCCATGCCGAGCTTGCGCTCGAGGTCGACGTCGGCATCCTGCTCCGGCGAGATGCCGCTGAGCGCCGCAGCGGAGCCCGCCGAGTCGTACGACACGAAGGGGTTGAGGTGCTTGCGCAGGATCTTGGCGGCCTCGACCAGCGCCATCTCGGGGCTGATCGTGCCGTTGGTCCAGATGTCCATGATCAGCTTGTCGTAGTTCGTGCGCTGGCCGACGCGCGTGTCCTCGACGCGGTAGCGCACCCGCTGGACAGGCGAGAAGATCGCGTCGACGGGGATGTCGCCGATCACCTGCTCCTGGCCGCTCGAGTAGGCCTCGCTCGCGGGCCGGTAGCCGCGGCCGCGCTCGATCACGAGGTCCATCTCGAACTTCACCTTGTCGGTGAGCTTGCAGATGTGGCGGTCGGGATTGAGCACGCGCACCGACGCGTCGCTCTCGATCTGCGCCGCGGTGACGTCGCCGGGGCCCTGGGCGCGGATGCGCACGACCTTGGGCTCGTCGCTCTCGCTGTCGACGATGAGCCCCTTGATGTTCAGGACGATGTCAACCACGTCCTCATGGACGCCCGGGATCGTCGAGAACTCGTGCGTGACGCCATCGATGCGGATGCGGGTGACCGCTGCGCCCTCGAGGCTCGAGAGGAGGATGCGACGGAGGCTGTTGCCCACCGTCGTGCCGAAGCCGCGCTCGAACGGCTCGGCCGAGAAGCGGCCGAACGAGTCGGTGAGCGACTGGGGATCTGAAGTGACCTTCGCTGGCAGCTCAAGGCCGCGCCATCGGACGTGCATGTCTCAATACCTTCCTTTCCGGCAGGACGGGAACGGTCCGGACGGTGCGCGCGGTGGCGGACCGGACGGGCCGGGTGAAGCGTCCGCTCCGAGCGGGATCCGCGCCGCCCTGCCGGGGCGGAGGCGCGGCCCCTTCGGTGGAGCCGGACGCGACGGTCGGTCAGACGCGGCGCTTCTTGGGCGCGCGGCAGCCGTTGAACGGGATGGGCGTGTGGTCCTCGATCGAGAGGACCTTGAGCCCGTTGGCCTGCAGGGCGGTCACGGCCGACTCGCGGCCGGGGCCGGGACCCTTCACCCGCACCTCGACCTCCTTCATGCCGAGGCGCTTCACCTTGCCGGCGACGCGCTCGCTGGCGCGGCTGGCGGCGAAGGGCGTGCTCTTGCGCGCGCCCTTGAAGCCGACGCTGCCGGCGGAATCCCAGCCGAGCGTCTCGCCGTTGGTGTCGGTGATCGTGACCATCGTGTTGTTGAACGTCGCATTGACGTGCACGATGCCCTTGATGACGTTCTTGCGGACCTTCTTCTTCGTGGACATGGTGTGTTCTCCTCAGGAAAGGCGCAGGATCAGCCCTTCACGCCCTTCTTGCCGGCGACGGTCTTCTTGCGGCCCTTGCGGGTGCGCGCATTGGTGCGCGTGCGCTGGCCGCGCGCGGGGAGGCCCTTGCGGTGCCGCTCGCCGCGGTAGCAGTGGATGTCCTTGAGGCGCTGGATGTCCTGCTGCACCTGGCGGCGCAGGGCGCCCTCGACCACGTAGCGCTCGTCGATCTCCTTCGAGATCGAGGTCAGCTCGTCGGGCGTCAGGGTGTGCGTGCGGCGGTCCCCATCGATGCCGGTCTTGGCGAGGATGGATGCGGCCACCTTGGGCCCGATGCCGTGGATGTACTGGAGGGAGAAGAGGACCTTCTTCTTCTCGGGGATGTCGACGCCTGCGATACGTGGCATGGTGTGTCTCCTTGGTGCCGATCAGCCCTGGCGCTGCTTCAGGCGGGGGTTCTTCTTGTTGATGACAAACCGCTTGCCCTTGCGGACAACGATCTGGCAGTCGAGGGTGCGGCGGCGGATGCTGCTTCTGACCTTCATGGTGTCGTTCCTGTGTCTGGTCCTTGGGAGTTCGCTCGGGGATGCTCAGTAGCGGAAGATGATGCGTCCCTTGGTCATGTCGTACGGGCTCATCTCGACGGTCACCTTGTCGCCAGGGAGGATCCTGATGAAGAACTTGCGCATCTTGCCGCTCACGTAAGCCAGGATCTCCTGGTTGTTCTGGAGCTTGACGCGGAACATCGCGTCGGGCAGCGCCTCAGTCACTTCGGCGTCAAGGGTGATCTTGTCTTCCTTAGGCATGGATCCTCGTAGGGGTGCGTTCGGTCAGGCTTTCGCATCCTGAGCGCGTCACGGCAATCGTCTCCTCGGCGTAGCAGCCGGGCACGCCAGACGCGATGCGCAGCGTCCACGTGTCAGGCGATGCGGCGAGCTCCACGGGGCGTGCGCACCCCGTCGCGTCGACGCATCCCCCGTCGCCGTCCGGGCGCAGCGCGATCGTCGGCTCGACCGCGATGACCATGCCGGGCCGCAGCGTGAAGTCGTTGCGCTCGCGCAGCTGCGGCACGATCGCGCACGGCGCCTCGGGCGACTCGTGCAGATCGCGGCCCACGCCGTGGCCAGCCACGTCGGTCACGATCCCGACGCCGCGCGAACGCGCCGCATCCTGCATCGCCGCGGCCACGTCGCTCCAGCGCGCGCCCGGCGCCATCGTGCCCATCGCGGCCCGGAGCATCGCACGCGCCGCATCGGCGAGCGCATGCCCATCCGCGGTGCCCTGCCCCACCACCACGCTTGCGGCGCAGTCGGCGTGCCAGCCGCGCAGGCGCACGGCGACGTCAACCGTCACCACATCGCCGTCGCGCAGCGGCTCCGCATTCGGGAGCGCATGCACAAGGCGGTCGTTCACCGCGATCACGGATGCCGCGGGGTAGGTCGCGCCGTCATCGCGGCGGAATCCGCGTGCTGCGCTCTCGGCGCGCGCCGCCGCGATCACGCCCTCCACCACCGCATCAAGGCTCTGCGTGGTGGCGCCGGGCACTGCCGCGCGCAGGGCTGCGTCCACCGCGGCACGGGCCACGGTCCCTGCCGCACGGATCATCGCGATCTCGTCGGACGTGCGAATCGCGGGCTCGCGGCCCGGCTCGCGCCACCTCGGGAGGCCATCGGCACCCATGCCCGCACGCGCGGGCGTCGTCACGAGGGTGCGCGCACCGCGGTCCTCCGCGCAGCCCTCCGCAGCCGGCGCGCCCTCCGGGGACCTCGAGATTGTCCCGAGGCTCGCGGTCATGATGTGATCCTGGGCTGGTTCCGTCCCGAGCGGATGCGAGGACCGGAGTCCCCCTCTCCGGACAGGAAGCCTGCGTAGTTGCGCATGAGCAGGTTGGCCTCGAGGCGCTGCACGATGTCGAGGCTCACGCTGACGACAATGAGAAGGCCGGTGCCGCCCAGGAACTGCGCGACGAAGAACGGGATGCCCATCTGGTCGGCCACGAGCGTCGGCACGATCGCGATGACCGCAAGGAACCCCGCGCCCACGTAGGTCACGCGCGAGATCACGGTCTCGAGGTACTCCGCCGTGCGCGGGCCGGGGCGCAGGCCCGGGATGAAGGACCCGTGCTCGCGCAGCTGCTTGGCCATGTCCTCGGGCGAGAGCTGGATCGTCACCCAGAAGTAGGCGAAGAAGTAGATGAGCGCCACCTCGACCACGGTGTACGGGTACGCGCCCATGTTGAAGTTCACGGCGAGGAAGTTGCAGGTGGATGCCCACCAGCCGTCAGGGTTCGTCGCCATCGCCCGCGTCGAGAGCCAGCCGAGGATGGTGGCCGGGAAGATCATCAGCGAGCTCGCGAAGATGATCGGCATCACGCCCGAGTGGTTCAGGCGCAGAGGCATGTAGTGGCGCTGGCCGCCGAAGACCTTGCGGCCGCGGGTGTGCTTGGCCTGCTGGATCGGGATGCGGCGCTGCGCAATCGTGATCAGGATCGCGCCCGCAACGACGAAGACGAACCCGCCGATCAGCAGGAGCAGCCCGAGCACGCCGAGCTTGGTGCCGTCGGTGCCCTGGATGCTGGGGTTGAAGTTCGCGACGATCCACGAGATCGCGTCGGGCATGCGCGCGAGGATGCCGCACGTCAGGATGATCGACACGCCGTTGCCGATGCCGTACTTGTCGATCTGCTCGCCGAGCCACATCAGGAAGAGGCTGCCCGCGGTCAGCGCGGCGATGCCCGCCATGTAGTAGAAGATCAGCCCCGAACCGGACTGGAAGGTGGGCTGCACGAGGTTCTGCGTGCGCATGAACTGCAGCCACATCAGGCCCTGGAGGATGCAGAGGCCCACGGTCGCGTAGCGCGTCCACTCCTGCAGCTTCTGCTGGCCGGACATCCCGTCCTTCTTGAGCTCCTGCAGGCTCGGCACGACGGCGGTCAGCAGCTGGAAGATGATGCTGGCCGTGATGTACGGCATGATGCCGAGGCCGAAGATGGTGCTCTGCTGGAGCGACCCGCCGGAGAAGATCGACGCGTACTCGAGCAGCCGACCGAAGCCCGTCTGGTTCTGCGCCGCGCGGTCAGCCGCCGCCGCGAGCTCGGTCTGGTCGACGCCCACGAGGGGGATCCAGAAGCCGATGCGGTAGATGGCCAGCATGCCCAACGTGAACAGCACGCGGTTGCGCAGCTCGGGGATTCGGAAGATGTTGATGAAGGCGCTGATCATCCGTGGGTGGTCTCGTGCAGTGGGGTCCGGGCCTGTCCGTGATGCCGGGTCCTGTCAGTTCACTCCGCGGCGGAATCCGCCGGGGCCGCGGGCACGGTCGCGTTGGCGCTGCCGCCCTTGGCCTCGATCTTCTTGCGTGCGCTC
>JBIIIL010000110.1:0-8150 GCA_044234825.1 Phycisphaerales bacterium | reverse complement strand
GGGTACATCATGGGATTCTCCGGATGCAGCAACTTCCCCGTGCGGTACCGGCCGGAGATCGGCTGGGAGCTCATCGGCGGATGCGCGACCACCACGAGCGCAACCTCGATCAATGACCAGGGCGATACGGTCGCATACGTGCTGAACGGAGGAAACTGGGTGGCCTTCCTCGGGGAGGACAACATGTCGATTGGGCCGCTGATCGACCCGTCGCAGGGCTCGTGGACCGTGATGGGTGCGTCAGAGATCAACTCGAGCCGGATGATCCTGGCGAGCGCACGCCCCGGGCCATCGTTCACCGTGAACGAACTCGTCCGGCTTGTGCCGATTCGCGGTCCGGACCTGAACAGGGATGGCCGTGTGGACGGGATCGACCTCGGGATCCTGCTGGCAGCGTGGGGCACGTCGGGCGGTGAGGCCGACCTGGATTGGAGTGGCACAGTGGATGGCGCCGATCTCACGGCGCTGCTTGCGGCATGGGGCTGACCGATGCGGATCGGGTAGCCGACAGAGGCTCACTAGGCATCATCACGCGTCCGCAAAGTCGCCGGGGCGCATCGCGTAGATGAGGCGAGTCGCTGGGGCGCCGTCCACCATGACAGTCTGGCGGTCGTGCAGCCGCGCGCCGATGCGCTCGAGCGCGCGCTGCGAGGGAACGTTCTCGGGGCTCACGTGGAACCAGGCCGTGCTGGCCCAGCGGAACGCATGGTCGAGCATCAGTCGCTTCATCTCGCGATTCGTGCCGGTGCCCCAGTGCGCGCGCTCGAGGAACGTGTAGCCGATGACGACCGTGCGGTCGTCCGGATTCCACTCGTAGAAGCGGCTTGCGCCGATGATGCGCCCCGATTCGCGATCGATGGCGACAAGTCCGCCCCTGCACGCGATCGCCCCGTCGAAGTAGCGCTCGAAGACCGCGCGCTCGTGCCGGTCCCGCACCGAGTGCCGTGCCCAGATGAGCGGATCGCTTGCCGCAGCGTGCAGGGGATCGAGGTCGTCGCGGGTCATGGGACGGAGCGTCACGCGCGTGCCCGTGAGGGTGGGCTGCCAGTCCGGCTGCGCTGGGTGCATCTCGTGCGGCATGACGGGACGCTACGCGATGGCTTCGCGGGCAGCAGTTAGCATCCGCGCCGCATGTGCGGCATCTACGGCATGGTCGACCCGGCTGGCATCGCCGACCGTGACCGGGACATGCTCGATGCGATCGCCAAGGCAATGTTCCACCGGGGACCGGACGGGGGCGGCGCCTGGTCCGGCCCGGGAGTCGAGATCGGCATGCGGCGCCTGTCGATCATCGATCTTGCGCACGGCATGCAGCCTCTGTGGAACGAGCGCCGGGATGTGGTGCTGGTCGCCAACGGCGAGGTGTACAACTTCGTGGAGCTGCGGGCAGAGCTCGAGCGCAAGGGGCATCGCTTCGCCACGGGCAGCGACTGCGAGACAATCATCCACCTGTACGAGGAGCATGGCGCGCGCTGCGTGGAGTTCCTGCGCGGCATGTTCGCATTCGCGCTCGTCGACATCGCGCGGCGGCGCATGCTCATTGCGCGCGACCGGCTCGGGGAGAAGCCGCTGTACCTGGCGGAGCGGGGGCAGCGCCTCGTCTTTGCGAGCGAGCTCCGGTCGCTTGTCGCCTCCGGCGCGGTGCCGTTCGTCATGGACGAGGCGGCCATCCGCGACTACTTCATGTGGGGATTCGTGCCGGAGCCTGCGTCCGCCGTCGTGGGCACGAGGAAGCTGGGTCCGGGATGCCTGCTGGAGATCGAACTTGACACGGGCGCGCGGACCGAGCGCCAGTGGTGGAACGCGCTCGATGCGCCGCCGCTCGACGGGGATCCGGCCGAACTCATCGGCAGCACGCTCGATGAGATCGGGCGACTGGTGATCAGGTCCGACGTGCCTGTGGGTGTCGCGCTGTCCGGAGGTGTGGACTCCAATCTCGTGGCGGCGATGGCAGTCAGGCACACGAGCGGCCCAGTCCACGGATTCACGGTTGGCTATACGGGCAATGACCGGCACGACGAGACGGCGATGGCGCGCGAGTGCGCCCAGCGGCTGGGCATCGAGCATCACTGCATCAGGCTCGACCCGGCCGATGTGGTCGCCGACTTCGAGTCGATGTGCCTGCTGCGCGATGAGCCAATCTCCGACATCAGCGGGCCTGGGTACCTGTCGCTGATGAGGCTGTCGAGGCAGCAAGGCGTGCCCGTGCTGCTGATGGGACAGGGCGGGGACGAGCTCTTCTGGGGGTACCAATGGACGATCGACGCCGTCCGGCAGTGCCATCGGAAGGCCCGACTCCTTGCGGGGGCGGCAGGTGTGCTCGACTACGTGCGGTTGTCGAAGCCCACCATCACCCACGCCGGACTCATCAACTGGCTGCTCGGCGGATTCGGGATCGCTGCAGGCTTGCACGCGCTGCGCCGCGACAGGCAGTCGCCGAGGGACCGTCTCGTGTTCTGGGATCATCGCGACGCGTGGTGGCTCGCGCAGGATGCGCTGCAGAGGTTGGCGACGCCGGAGTTCCTCGACCGGACGCGCAACTCCGATCCGGCGCGCATCTTCACGGGCAGCGACATGCTCGCCCGTCCAGACCTGTCGATCACCAACCTGCTGCTGCGTACGTACCTGCTCGGGAACGGCATTGACCAGTGCGATCGCCTCTCGATGGCGGCGAGCGTGGAGGGTCGCCTGCCGCTGGTCGACTACCGGCTCGTCGAGATCGCGATCGGCCTGCGAAAGAACACCGAGGACTGGCAGCTGCCGAGGAAGCAGTGGCTGCTCGAGGCCGCGCGCACCATGGTGCCGGAGCATGTGTTCAGGCGAAGGAAGCGCGGATTCACGCCGCCATGGCGTGCCTGGTCAAACGCCATCTTCGACCGCTTCGGGGAGCACCTCTCCCGAGGCGCACTGCATGAGGCCGGCGTTCTTCGGGAGCTTTCGCCAGTGCCGCGGCCAATCGATGCGCTGGGCCGCGAACGCCAGATGATGATGTCCGCGCTGATGCTGGAGGAGTGGGCGCGCGGCATGCGGTCGCTTGCGGCGCATGCCCCACGATGAGCGTGGTGGGGCGTGGCGGGACCAGTTCGCCGCCCCGTGAGGCACGGCGATAGAGTTGCCGTCATGCCGCAGGGCGACGACATCGAGCAGGTCAATGCGCTGCTGGCGTCACGCTCATTCGCGCCCGCGCTGTCGCTGGCGACATCGCTCACGTCGCGGTCACCCCGCAACGCAGCGGCATGGTTTGCGCTCGCGAGGGCCACGTTCGGGATTGGACGGCTCCGTGCAGCCGACGACGCGGTCGATCGCGCCATGCGGCTCGGCGGCGAAGGGCCCGAAGTGCAGCTGCTTCGTGCGATCATTGACCATCGGCTCGGCCGTAGCGATGCGGCATTGACTCGACTCCGCGCGCTGATTGACCGCAAGCCACCCAATGCGGTGGAGGCGACCATGGCTCTCGCGGAGGTGCTCCACCGGGCCAATCGCATGGAGGAGCTGCAGGCGCTCGTGGGGGCGGGAGGGGCGTGGCTCGACGATCCGAGATCCGTCATCTTCGCATCGCGCGCGACGTCGCGCGTCGATCGCGCGGGCGCGATTGACCGTCTCGAGGAGGTTGCGCGGGGCGCGCTGCCTGCGATCGTGCGCCGCGTCGCCGGTTTCGACGCGGTTCGGATGCTTGATGCGGATGGCGAGTACAGGCGCGCCTTCGACCTTGCGTGCCACGTGCACGAGACGACGGGTGCCGCCTTCGATGTGGAGGGCATGCTGTCGGATGCCGAGGCGCAGCAGACGATGCTGGGCCGGATGGAGAGGTCGCCTGCGGCCCGGACGGCGAAGGTGACCGGTGTGGCGCTGGTCGTGGGGATGCCCCGCAGCGGCACGACGCTGCTCGAGCAGATGCTGGACCGGCACCCGCAGGTCTCTGGCATCGGCGAGTTCGACGGCGTCAGCACCATGGGCATGGCCGTAGTGGGCATGGGGCTATGGCCGCATGACATGGCGCTTCTCGATGCCGCAGCGGCGCAGGAGCTGCAGCGTGCGTACGTGGAGGGTGCGGCGGCTACCCAGCGTGCCGGGACGCGGTGGACCTTCGACAAGTCGCTGCACACGTGGCGCTTGCTGCCTGCGGTCGCGGCGGTGCTTCCTGGCGCTGCGTGCATCCGCATCGAGCGCGATGCGCGGGATACGGCCATCAGCCTCTTCCTGTCGAACTTCCATCCGCAGTCGTTCGGCTGGACGCGGTCGCTCGACTCGATCGGCAAGGTCATCGCAGCAGAGCGGAGGCTTGCGCCGATGGCGCTCCGCAGGCTGGGCATGTCTCATGAGGACATCCGCTACGAGGACCTCGTTGCGGAGCCGCGGGGGCACATGGAACGCATCCTGAGGCTGCTGGGCCTGCCGTGGCACGATGCCGTGCTCGCCCCGGAGGCGAACGCGCGCACAGTGCTCACGCTGAGCCACGAGCAGGTGCGCCGGTCGATCAACCGCTCGTCAATCGGGCGGTGGCGCAACTACGAGTTCGCCTTCGGCCCAGGGTGGGGGGCGTGAGAATGGGCTGGGGGCGCTCCCTGATCAGGTGCCGCTTGAAGAGCTGACGATGCGATGTGCGGCGGGGAGCATGGGCAAGCAGGAGGTCGTCGCATTCTTCGGGCAGCATCTGCGTGCGGTGGCGAGCCGGTCATCACGGCCGGCCCCGGGACCGCAGCGCCGCAAGACAACGCGTCGCAGGACGTAGCCTCCGGTCGGGGCCATTCGCCGCGTTGGCCCTCTGCGCCCGCCACGGGCCATCCGACGAGCGACTGCCTGCCGAGTGAAGGAGACTCCCCATGTTCCTGAGAATGATCTACGACGAGAAGCTCGCCCAGGCTGCCTACCTGATCGGGTGCCAGCGCACCGGGGAGGCGATCGTCATCGACCCCGAACGCGACGTGGACCGCTATGAGCAGCTCGCGGCGGCGAACAGCCTCCGGATTGCCGCCGTTGCGGAGACGCACATCCACGCCGACTTCGTCTCCGGCGCGCGCGAGCTCGCGGAGAGAGGTGCGATGGTGTACGTCTCCGACGAGGGTGACGCTGACTGGAAGTACCACTGGCTTGACTCGAAGATCGGCGGCGGGAGCTATCGCTACAGGCTGCTCAAGGACGGCAAGACGTTCATGGTGGGCAACATCGAGTTCACGGCCGTCCACACTCCCGGTCACACGCCCGAACACCTGTGCTTCATGGTGACCGACCGCGGTGGAGGCGCCAACAAGCCCATGGGCGTGGCTACTGGCGACTTCGTGTTCGTCGGCGACCTCGGGCGTCCCGACCTTCTCGAGTCCGCCGCCGGCTTCGCGGGCAAGGCTGATCCGTCAGCGCACATCCTCTACGGCACAGTCCGCAAGTTCATGGAGTGGCCCGACTACCTGCAGATCTGGCCCGCGCACGGCGCAGGCAGCGCGTGCGGCAAGGCGCTCGGCGCGGTGCCCACCACAACTGTCGGCTACGAGAAGATGTTCAACCCTTCAGTCCTCGCGGCGAGGACTGAGCAGGGCTTCGTCAACTTCATCCTCGATGCCCAGCCGGAGCCTCCGGTGTACTTCGCGCGCATGAAGCGCGACAACAAGATGGGGCCGAAGGTGCTTGGCGGCGTGCCTAAGCCCCCGGAAGTGGGCATACACCAGCTGAAGTCGATCGACGGCATGCGCCATGCCATTGTGGATACCCGTCCGTGGGACGCGTTCAGGGCGGGCCATGTGCCGGGGGCGCTGCACCTTCCGCTCAACCGCAGCTTCAGCACCGATGGCGGATCGCTCATCGGCGAGCATGAACCGATCGTGATCATTGCCGAGCCGGGTCAAGTGGATGAGGCTGTGCGTGACCTCATGCGCGTGGGCTACGACAGCTTCACCGGGTGGTTCAACGTCGCGAACATGGGCGCCTACTTCGCGGCGGGCGGTGCGGTCGCGCAGGTCGACGAGAGGTCTGCTGCAGATGCGAGAGCGATGCTCGAGCGGGAGGGACCGCTGGTGCTTGACGTGCGCCGTGCGGCGGAGTTCGCGGAGGGCCACATCGCCGGCGCCACCAACATCGCTCACACGCGGCTGCTGTCGCATCTGGGGCAGGTCCCGAAGGATCGGCACCTTCTCGTGCACTGCCGGGGCGGAGTGCGTTCGGCCCGCGCCTGCTCTCTGCTCATGAAGCACGGATATCGGTGCACGAACCTTGCGGGCGGCATCCTCGCATGGGAGCAGGCCGCTGGTGGCCCGGCCGGGCGGGTCTAGGCGCTGCTCTGCGACGGCTGCTGACGGTACTTGAGTGCGGCGACCACGATGCACACATTGAGCACCGAGGTGCCGAGCGCCCCGACGATGGACTCGAGCTCGTCGTACTTCTCGGTGTAGACGAAGAGGCACAGGTTCGCCACCGCGAACAGGGCCCAGGCGGGGATCGACACCCCTTGCGCGCTGCGGCGATGGAGGATGGCCAGAAGCTGCATCCCCGATGCAGTCGGGAAGATGATGGCCGGGACCCATCCTAGGACCGTGAAGAGCCAGTCCGGAAGCTCGACCAGGTTCGTCAGGTCCATGGCATCACCAGTGCCGACGTGAAGGTGTGCATCGTGCGTTCCGCTACTGGGACAGCGTGTCAATCCATGCGAGCAGGTCGGCTGCTGAGCGCTGCCCCGGCAACTGCGCAATCACGGTGCCGTCGCGGAGCGCATAGGTCATCGGGACCGACTGCGTGCCGAGATAGCGCTCCGCAAGCTCGGGAGAGCGGTCCACCTCCAGGTGGGTGGGCAGGAATCGCGGGTCGGACAGCCGAGCGATCACATCAGGGTTGGCGACCGCATCGAGCTTGTACTGCTGGCACGGCGCGCACCGGTCTGCGGTGACGAAGACGATGACGGTGCGGCTCGATCCTGCGTCCGCGACCGCCTGGTCAAGAGGAGGTGCATTGGCGACGATCGGCGGCAGCGGCGTGACCTTGCGCGCCACGATGAAACCCGTCGTCGGGTCGTAGTCATGAGGCACGGTCAGCCGGTCCATCCACGCGCGGATCTTCGGCGGCGGCTCGTTCGGCGCTTGCGCTGCGGGTGGTGCACCCGCGGCAGCCGGCTTGCTGTCCGCGGGGGGCGCACCTGCGGTGCATCCGGTCAGAAGCGGCACGATGAGGGCGCAGAGCCAGAGGGGTGACCCGCGGTGATCGCGTCGAGTGGCTGATCCGGTGTCGAGCTTGCCATAGGCCCCCGATTCATCAACAGCATGGTGCTCGAGTGAGACGGCGCCGTCGAGGAAGCCGAGCGAGGCCGGGACATCCGCGGCGCAGGCCACGATGCATCCGAGTTGCATCGGATGATCATATGCGGCAGCAAAGCCAGTCGGGCATGGGGCGCGGCGCACGGATCACGAATGCCGCTACCACAGATTCTCTAGACTTGGGCGATGCGCGATGGGCGGGCCGTGATCGCTGACTTTTCCTTCAAGTTCGGGGAGGTCCGACGCGAGACAGAGTTGGCGATCGCCCAGGTGGACAGCGGGCAGCTGCGCCGCTCCATCGACGGCGACACCAACTCGATTGCCGTCACCATGAAGCACGTCGGCGGCAACCTCAAGTCGCGATTCACGAACTTCCTCACGGAGGATGGGGAGAAGCCCTGGCGAGGGCGCGATCGCGAGTTTGTCGACGACTTCCCTGCGGGGGACGCCGGGCGAGACGCCGCACATGCCGCGTGGTCGGAGGGCTGGTGCGTTCTGGAGTCTGCGCTCGCATCGCTTTCTGACATCGACCTCTCGCGCACCGTCACCATTCGCGGGGTTCCGCATTCGGTCTCGCGGGCTCTCGCCCGCTCGCTTGCGCATGTGGCCTACCACCAGGGTCAGATCACGCTCATCGCACGCATTCTCGTGGGTCCCGAGCGGTGGAAGACGATCTCAATCCCGCGGAGCAGGTCTGCATCAGGCGGTTGAGGCCCGGATGTTCGCCTCGAACGATGTCAAAGGATCGCGGCGAACCTAGGTATGCGCCATGAGTCGCCGATCCAGGAGCGAGGAGCTGGTTGGCGTCGCCGATGCGCGCCGTCTGCTCCTTGAGGGATGCGCACTTGCGGGGCCGCCCGTCCGGTCGACGAGCGCACGGGTGGTCGCCGTGGTCCGAAAGCTCGGCTTCAT
>JBIIIL010000286.1:0-2875 GCA_044234825.1 Phycisphaerales bacterium | reverse complement strand
CGGTGGCGCCGGTTCCGCATCGACTCGCTTACGCGTCACGAGCTGACGCGCGAGCACGAGGACTTCGTCGAGGAACGGTTCTCCGTCAAGGCAACCCGGATGCCGCTCGAATGACCGTCACCGCACGCCCACGGATTGTGATGACCATGCTGGTCCGCAATGAGGCCGACATCATCCGGCACTCCATCGAGTTCCATAGGGCCCAAGGCGTGGACCACTTCATCGTCATGGACCACGGATCGGAGGATGGCACAGTCGATGTCCTTCGGGAGTTCGCCGATCGCGGAATGGCGCACCTCATTCATCAGGCGGACCCCGGGTACCGACAGTCCGCGTGGGTGACCTCGATGGCGAGAATGGCTGCCACGGACCTGGGTGCCGACTGGGTCATCAATGCGGACGCGGACGAGTTCTGGTGGCCGGTCGATGGAGACCTGAAGTCCGCGCTCGATGCGACGCCGTCGGGGACAGACGTTCTGCTCGCGGCCCGACACGATTTCCCGCCGACCATGGACACAGATGGGCACTTTCTTGATCGGATGGTCCACCGCAAGTCAAAGTCGACCAACCACTTCGGTGGCCCGCTGCCTGGCAAGGCGTGCCACCGCGGCGCCCCAGATGTTGAAGTCGACCAAGGGAATCACGATTGTCACTCCCCCCGGTTCCAGACGAAGCTGCCTACCGAAGCGATAGAGATCCTCCACTTTCCGGTGCGGTCGCTTGAGCAGATCACACGCAAGATCGCCTGCGGAGGCCGCGCATACGAACTCTCGCCCGAAATCCCCCAAGTGATCGGCGACTCGTGGCGGGCGCTCTACCGAACGCTGCACACCGAGGGTCTGGAGCGCTACTTCTCAGACCAGTGCATCGATCCCGATGGGCGCGCCATGCGAGGTGCGGAGCTGATCCGCGACACGCGCCTCCGCGACTTCATGAGGAGCATCCGCCGTCCGCTCGGGAGCATGGCATGAGTGCCGCTGCCGGTCACGCCCTTGGCACGGCCGCGTCGGACGCTGTGCTGCGTTCCGAAGGACTCGATCGACCCTCCATGTCGGTGCTGTCTCTTGGCTGCGGGGAGCAGGACCAGCTGGAACTGCTGCTCGACGCGGGATTCCGGGTCGCGGGGATGGACACGGATGCGGCCACAGTCATCGCGTGCGGGACGCGCCTCGCGGCAAGGGGTCACAGCAAGATGGACCTCCGGCACGGCACCCTGACCCAGATCCCTTGGCCGGACCAGTCATTCGACTTCGTGGTCTGCGAGCGGCCCCTGGCCGAACCGGGACTTCCGTCCCAGGAGGCGACAGCTCACGAGATTCATCGCGTGCTCCGGCCTGGCGGATCATTCCTGGTCCGGAGGGGCTCGCAGCAGGACCAGTCTGCAGTGTCAGTCATGATGGCCCGGCGCGAGTTCACCGCGGAGTTCAGCGCCGCATTCGACGAAGTGTTCGTTGGACGGTTCCGGCATGGCGCGCTGGCCGACGGCGGCGAGCTGAGGGGGCGGATCTTTGAACTGCTGCCGCTGCTCGGGTACCGCCTGCGCACCGGCGAGGCGAAGATGCTGGTCGTTCCGCGACACAGGCACGAGGATCGGCTGCTTCCGCTGATGATCCACGACCGTGATCCCGATTCGGATCCGCTGCTCCAGTACGACGTCCGCGGTGGCGTGATCGTCCTGAAGGTGTTCGGTCCCTTGCGCACGGATCGCCGGTCGCCGCTTGCGCGCCTCGAGATCGACTGCAACGGCAGCCTCCCTCCCATAGACGAGGGCGTAGT
Organism: Phycisphaerales bacterium; assembly: GCA_044234825.1. Taxonomy (GTDB): domain Bacteria; phylum Planctomycetota; class Phycisphaerae; order Phycisphaerales; family SM1A02; genus ZLKRG44. Next base: position 1,099 of record JBIIIL010000286.1, on the reverse strand, counting down.
GCGCGAGGGAGTTCACGCGGTACACGGCGGAATCGCGGTCGGCGTTCATGCGATGGAGCGCATGCTGCGGTCGGCAGACCTGCGCACGCATGGCTCGACCGACCTGCCGCGCGAGGCAGCAGCTCGACTCGACACCACGGTGGCGCAGGCAATGCGTCGATGCGACCTGCTCTTCGCGCTGTTCCGGGCGCTCCGGCCGCTGTCGATGTACTCGGGGCATGACTGCTACGACGAGGCGGTGGACGTCAATGTCGCCCTCGCGATGAGTGCGCCGGTGCTGGTGCAGCCCAAGGGCAAGGTGTTCCAGGGGTACGGACCCGAGGATGCGCCGGGCCGATGGATGCCCCGCGGGAACCTGTTCCGGTCTCACCTCAACCAGCGGTTCGCGCGGGAGGTCTCGACCCGATGGGGATCCATGGACCCATCCTTCGTGGCCGATGCCCGGGCGCTCATGGAGCGGCGAATGGGGAGCCTCTCGGCGCTGCCGTACATGCGCAGCGTGAGCTACCGGGACCGCGAGTCGAACGCGTCGGTGGGATGGAGAAACTTCCGTGATGCGCTGGGCGTACCCGTATACGAGCCCGAGCGCCCCGCCCACGGCGGCCGCGTGGCCTGGATCATGTCGCTGCACTCGTTCGCGGACGAGCCATTCCGATGGGGCGTGGACCGTCTGTGGTCGCTCTACGACATGTTCCTCCGGGCGGCACGCCATGTGCGCGATGTGTTTCCCTCCGACGTCGTCGTACTCAGGCCACATCCAAACAGCGTGGGATTCTTCAGGGAACGGGGGCTCATCGAGCAGGTCGAGTCCGGTGCCGTGCGCGGTCCGTCGGCCATGCTGGACATCTATCTCCAGCTCCGGCTCTGCCAGCACATCGCAGATCTCGGCGTTCCCTGCGAACTCTCCTCCCTACAGCCCGCGGAGGAGCTGCTCCGGCCGGAGCGATCGATCGTCGTGACCCGACACGGCAGCATTCTCATCGAGGCATCGTGGCTGAGACGGATCGGCGTCTTCTCTCGCATGGCACCCTATGCCTTCCTCTACGCCGAGGACGTGCAGTACGACGATGCGGACAGCCTCCACTCCGCCATGAACCTC
>JBIIIL010000185.1:0-5290 GCA_044234825.1 Phycisphaerales bacterium | reverse complement strand
GCCGCACACGTGTCACGTCGGGCACGGCGACCTTCCCATCTCATGATGACATCGCCAAGTACCAGGCAATCCTCGATACCCCCCTCGGGGTGAAGCGGGCCAGCGCCCTCGGCGAGGTGCCGTTTCCCGGCTCAGCCGCGAATCCAATGCGCGACTTCGATGACTTTCGGTACGGACCGGAGTCGATGGAGGAGGCAGCATCGAGGCTGCTGTCATGTCTCCGCGCGCCGTCGGAGCGTGCAGCGCTTCAGGGAGTCCTCGGACGCGCCCCGCATCGTCGCGCCGGTGGCGCTGACGGCGGCGATGGTGCAACTGGCGGTCGGGTGCAATAGCCTGCGCCTATGAGCACACCAGTGAATTGCGGCGGGCATGGCGGCGGTCGGGCGCTCGCGGCCATCGTGCTTGGCACGGCTGCGGCCGCGATCGGTGCCGGCGATGTCCCGGTGTCCACGGTGCCTGCTCCACGGGAGGATTCCGGCGGTGCCGCGCGTCAGGCGGCGGTGCTCGAGCGCGCGCGCACATCGCCGCCGGTGCCTGTCGTGTTCATCGGCGACTCGATCACGCAGTCCTGGGAGGCCGAGGGCAGCGCTGTATGGCGTGAGCGCATTGAGCCGCTCGGCGCAGTCAACCTGGGCGTAGGCGGGGACCGCACGGAGCATGTGCTGTGGCGCCTGTCACAGGCACCGCTCAGCCGGCTCAACCCCAAGGCCATCGTGATCATGATCGGCACGAACAACATCGGGCATGGCCGAGATGGCGCAGCCGCCACGCTTGCGGGCGTCCGTGCGGTTGTCGGCCTCGTGCGCGCGCAGGTGCCCGCCGCGACCGTGGTCCTCTGCGGGATCCTGCCTCGGGGCGCCGCCATGAATGCGATGCGCGGCGAGCTGCTCCAGGTCAATCAGGCGCTCGTGCGGGAGTATGGCGCCGCAGGCCCTGCGACTGGACCTGCCGCCGCACACGGCGGTGCAGTGCAGTTCCTGGACTTCGGCGCGCGATACATCGAGCCGGACGGGAGCATCGCGCCCGAACTGATGCCTGATGCGCTGCACTTGTCGCCCAAGGGATACGCCCTGTGGGCGGATGCGATCATTCCGCACCTGAACCGCGCCACTGCGGCGACACCGCCCGACGGGCGCTGACCGCTATCTCATGAGGCGCTTGCGCTGGGGCGTGTAGTGCCACCACGGCTTGGGCGCCCTGCCTCGAGCCTGGTCGATGGCCGACATGAACACGTCGATCACACACGGGTCATGGCGCTGCCGCGTTAGCGTGCATAGCCGCGTGTAGAGCTCGAACGCATCCTGATCCGCCAGCGCGCGCACGGAGCGGATCCCCAGCAGCGCCAGATCCTTCACCGTCGCAGGCCCCACGTTCATGAGGTCCGCGAGCTTCGCCTCGGCTCGCTGCGGCGCAGCGCCCCGGGCTACGGCACTGCTTTGCGTGCGGCGGGCCATCCTCAGCCCCATGCCGCCAGCAGCGCGGCGAGGTCGACGCCGTTGACTGCACCATCGCCATTGAGGTCCGCAGGGCATGCCGTGCATGAGCCCCACGCGGCGAGCATCATGCCGAGGTCGATCCCATCGACGCGCAAGTCGCCATTGAGATCGGCCGGCGGCGGCGGCACGGTGATGACCACGTCATCGATGTCCACCGTGGATGCGATTCCATCTGTCCCGCCGTCCACAAGGACATGGATCCGTGAGGAGTGCGCGCACAGCCCTGTCGGGATTGCCACCGACAATGTCGAGAATCCAGTGCCGAGCGCTGACACCGGCCAGGCGCCCCCAGGGATCGCAGTCGCCGTCTCGTCTCCGACGCGCTGGAGCTCGACCCGCACGGTGTCGTTCGCACCCGCCGCACCCGAGCGGCGCATCGCCAGCGTCAGCTGCAGGGGTCGAGTTGGATCGCGCGGTGGCGGCAGGTAGGCGCGATTGTGGGTCAGCAAGGGCCTTGATGCAGAGAGTCGCGCAAACCAGTTCCCTGACGAGCTCTGCAGTGTGGCGCCGGAACCTCCATGCATCGCCCATCCCGCGCGCGTACCGCCATCGAACGCGCCGTTATGGAGGATCGGCGCCAGCGACGGGAGCGGCGCGAGTCCTTGGGAAATCGCCGGCCGCGCCGCACCCCCGATCGCGCTGCGCGCGAATCCGACGTTCGCCGCTCCCTCAGGCCACCATGACGAGCGCATCTGCGAGGTGATCGGCTCCTCGCCGTTGGTTGCTCCCGCCGAGAGGTCGATCGTGCCGTGGTACCAGAGGTGCACATCGGAGTGCGCAAACGAGTAGGCGCAGCAGTTCAGCGTCGACTCCGACAGCTGCACATTGAAGGTGTTCTCGAGCGGCATCCCGTCGAAGTCGAGCCCATTGACGAGCCCGCCCCCGTCAGCGCGCCAGTAGTTGTCGGCCCACGCCACATTCGCCCAGCGCTGCGGCACAGGATCGCCCCAGTTGAGGTTGTATCGCGCATCGAGCGTGCCATTGACCGGATGCGGATCGAGCGATGTCATCTGGTCTACCGGGAGCCCCGCGATGCCTGCCCGCAAGGCTGTCTCGCTGATCACGCACGCGCCGCGGCTGTGCCCGATGAAGTGCGCGCGCCGGCCGGCGAGCAGATCGGCGGGGCCGGACGATCCGGCGGCATACTCGGGATCGCGCAGCATGGCGTAGAGCGCGTCGCCCGCAGCCTGCGCGTAGCCGAGGTTGGGCCCCTCCTGTGCGGAGTTCGAGTCGGCATCCCAGTTGAAGATGAGCGCGATGTGTTGGCTGCTGCCGTTGCCGATCCCCGCGAGCCGGGTCCACCCTCCCGACTCATCCTGGTACCGGTACACGGAGCCGTTGCCGCCGACCCGCGCGATGACGGCGGTCGCCATGGCCTGCACCCACGCGCCCTTGGCCGTAGGGGTGAAGCCGTGCACGATGACCGTCGTGGTCGGGGCGCTTGCGCCGCCCGCAGCGGCTGCCGAAGCCGCCAAGAGCGGGACAGCCATCGCAAGCATCGGACAGCCTTTGAGCCGCAGATCGAGTGCTGGGCCGGATCGCATCGCCTCAAGGTACGCCACGACCGTCCGGCAGCAATCATGTTCTGGCGAATCGCCGCTGCATGCATGCCGGAACCATGCGATACTCCGCAGCATGAGCACCAAGGCGCATGCGGCGAAGATGTCCCCGAGCGGTCATGCAGTGCGGCTTTACGAGGGCGACGGCGACAAGCTGGTGGAGGTGCCATCAGGCGGACCGAAGGTGACGATCCTGCCGTCGGGCGATCCGCGCACAGCCAATGCCAGCCGGCGCATCCGCATCATGTGGGGCCATCACCTGCTTGATGACGTCGTGGAGGGCCACTACCGAACGCTGATCTGCGGAGTGAACGACACCGACAACTCGCACGGCATCCTCGGCGAGATCCTGAAGCTCATCCCGACAAGCCAGTGGACATTGGCGTCCGCGACGAGCTACGCGAAGGTCTTCCGATCTGCCGTCAATGTGCACGCCAAGGAGGACCGCGAGCCCTACGTGCTCAAGTTCGATCTTGACCGGCTGCTGGTGCTTGCCCTGCTGCGACCGCACGGCCGCGATCACTTCACGCTCGAGGACATCTACCGAGGGTTCCGCACCGTGAGCCACATGCTCGACGGCCGCGCCGACCGCAAGCCCGTCGCCACGATCTCCTTCCTCGGCGCCAAGAGCAACAGGCTTCTCGACCACACGGGCCGCGAGCCCAGCAGCGAGGCGGTGCTCAAGGCCATGTTCGATGCGGGGTACCAGGGCGACTTCTATCCGCCTGTCTCCGCGTGGGACTTCCCGCAGACCGGCGTGTTTGCGCGCTATCCCTTCCCGCAGGGCGTGGACCGGATGAGGGAAGGCAGCAGCTGAAGCGCTGCACGTACGGGTCCTGCACGCATCTTGCGTCGAGGATCCGTTTTATTGGTCTTCGCGGATAGCTCTGTTGGGGCACGCAACGCGAGGGTTTCATTTTTACCGATTGACCGCTTTGTCGCTCGCGCAGATCTGTCAGGCGCAGTACGGTGTGGGCACGGAGGGTCACAAGATGGCGAGATTTTTCGGGGAAGATCTGATGGTGACTGGCCTAGCGGCCGTCTGCCTGATTGCTGGATGCGCATCGAACCAGCCTGCTCAACGCGTGCCGAGGGGCCCGGATGATGGGGCGATGCGCGTGCTGGGTTCGCAGCCTGCGCGGCCGAGCGCAGTCAGCGCCGTGCGTGTCGAGTCGATCCAGCGGGTCGAGCGCGAGGGATTGACCGGGATGGTGACCGTGCGCAACGTCACATCATCGCCAACGACTGTGTGGGTCGGGGTCATATGGCTCGATGCGAGCGGAGAGCCTGTGCAGGACTTCGAGGTTCCGTACCGCGAGATCGTCACGCTCGCACCCCTCGAGCAGAGGGATCTCGCATTCAAGGGATCCGGCAGCTCGCGCGACTTTCGCGTCGCGATGCATGCTCAGCCAAACTGACTACCAGTCGAGCGTCAGGCGGCGCGGCGGCGACGCCCACGGAGAGCGCCCGCCACCCCGAGCAGCGCGATGGCGCCTGGGGCGGGGATCGCGGCGAAGGTCACGTTGTCGAATCCCCAGGTGCCCGTCGTCGCATAGGCGCTGTTGGTTCCGCTCGCCGGATTTCGCGCCACCTCGTACGCAGCGTTCGCGCCGTACGCGATGTTGCCGTTGACCTGAGTGAAGGCCACAGGCGAGAAGACGCTCACGACACGGACGGCGAACTGCGCGTTGTTGAGTGCCGCGGCGTCGGTGACCAGCAACGAGTTGCCGACGTGCCACTGGTCGCCCGCGCTCGCACCGTCGGTGCCAAGCCGGGTGGCAGCGCCAAGAACCCAGTTCGCGCCTCCGTCGGTGGTGTAGTCCACGCGGTACCAGCGGCTGGCCGTGTTGCTCGTGCGAAGGTCGAAGGTGAAACTAATGCCGGTGATGGAAGGGTCAAGGCCAACCGTCGAGACCGCGAAGCTCGCGCCCGCCGTGCCCGAGCCAGTCCCCTGCGCCGGGAAGGTGCTGACACTCCAGCGCCGATCCGGAGCCGGAGTCTGACCGCCGGCGAAGCTCGCGGTGGTCCCGCCGATGAGCGATGCCGTGCCTGCACCCGTGCTCGGCGTGGTCACGTCACCCGTGAACGTCCACTGGGTGATCACACCTTGGGCCTGAACCGAAGCAGCGACCGCAAGCGCGGCGCACGAGGAGAAGAAGTACTTCATTGTCGAATCCTGGAAGGGTGTAGGGAAAGGGACAGGAACCGTGCGGGCAGGGATCCCGCACCGACATC
>JBIIIL010000007.1:0-26946 GCA_044234825.1 Phycisphaerales bacterium | reverse complement strand
GGAGCCTGGTAGGTTCGCTGGGCCACGCGAGCGCACGGGCTTCGGCACGCGCGATGGGCGCGGTGCGTCCAGCGTCCGCCTAGCCGCATCGCGATCCCATGTCGCAGCGAACCTTCCAGGCTCCCAAGGGCACGCGGGACTTCTATCCCGCCGATCTCGCGCTGCGCCGGCATGTCGAGTCGGCGTGGCGGTCCGCATCGGTCGACTTCGGGTTCGATGAGGTCGAGGGCCCCACATTCGAGCACCTCGAGCTGTACACGGTCAAGAGCGGGCCGGGCATCGTCAGCGAGCTCTTCAGCTTCCGCCGCGCGGGCGGCGATGACGACTACGCGCTGCGCCCTGAGTTCACGCCAACGCTCGCCCGCATGGTTGCGGCGCGTGGAGGCTCGCTGCCGGTCCCGATCAAGTGGTTCGCGGTCCCCAACTTCTTCCGGGCCGAGCGGCCGCAGCGCGGGCGGCTGCGCGAGTTCATGCAGTGGAACGTCGACCTGCTCGGGCTCGACACGCCTGATGCCGATGCCGAGGTGATCGCCGTGGCTGCGCTCTCGCTCGAGCGGCTTGGGCTCCGGCCCGCGGACGTGCGCATCAAGCTCTCGCACCGCGGCGCGATGGGTGCCGCGCTCGGCTCGATGGGCGTGAGGCCGGAGCAGGTGAGCGGCGCATTTGAGCTCCTTGACCGGAGGGACAGGCTCGATCCCGCGGCGATCAAGGCGCGCGCGGCGGAGATCGGCCTGGCCGACACCGCGCTGCAGTCGCTGATGTCGGCGGCGGCGACGCGGATTCCCCTCGAGGGCGGCGCGGCGGCCGTCGCCAAGGCACTTGGCATCGGCGCAGCGGGCCTTGAGGCGATGGACGCGCTGCGATCCGCGCTGGGGGCGCGCGGGATCGCGGAGTGGTGCGAGTGGGACCTCGGCATCGTGCGGGGACTCGCCTACTACACCGGCAGCGTCTTCGAGATCCACGAGGCTTCAGGCGCAGAGCGCGCGATTGCAGGCGGCGGCCGCTACGACGGACTCGTCGAGCTGCTCGGCGGACCCCGGACAAGCGCCTTCGGATTCGGCATGGGCGACGTTGTGCTGAGCCTGGTGCTCAAGGACCGCGGCCTGCTGCCGGCCGATGGCGGCGAGTCGCTGCTGCCGCGGCCGGATGTCTTCCTGATCAGCGCGGACCCCTCGGCGGATCTGGTCATGCACCGCCTCGCGGCCGACCTTCGCCGGGCCGGCCTGCACGTGCGCCACTCCTACAAGGCGACCCGCAACGTGGGGAAGCTGCTCGGAGATGCCGGCAAGTGCCGCGCCCGGCGAGCCGTGATCCTCGATGCGGGGCTCGCGAGCGGCCAGGTGTCGGTCAAGGACCTTGATGGCGGGTCGCAGTCAGCCGTCGCCATGACGGACCTCGTGGCGACGCTGACAGGCTGACGTGCCCGGTCCAGTGACCGTCCCAGTGCAGCTCCCACTCGGATGCGCCGGCTGCCCGCCAGAGCCCGCGCGCGACGGGCATCACGTGGCCCCGATCCCCTGAGAGGGTGCGCGGGCCGATGAGCTTGAGGTAGGCCGCACGGTGCAGCGGCCCCCGCTCGATGTCGATCGGGTCGGTGGGCGGGTCCCGGTGAAGCGGCATGGCCACCCGCCAGGACTCGAGCACGAGGGCATCGTCATCCGGTGCGCCGTGCGCCGGCGCCAGCATCCAGTCCCAGTGCGATGCATCCCCGCACTCGTGGCGGATCAGCACCATCGGCAGCCACTCGCTCCGCGGCATCTGGAGTATGATGCCCGAAAGAAAGGAGTTCCGATGGACCGGAACCGAACCATGCGATGGATTGCTGCCTGCGCTGCAGGTCTCGTCACTTCAATGCTTGCCGGGTGCAACGGCCCGCGACCGACGGATCAGTCGATCGCGTACGGCAACCACTACCTCGACTACCAGATGTGGCAGGAGGCGGCGGATGAGTTCAAGCCTGTGATTGAGCACTCTCCGGGCAACTGGCGCGCCGAGTACGGCTACGGCGTCGCGATGACCAACCTCGGCGACCTGCCTGCGGCGCGCTCGGCGCTCGAGCGCGCGAACGCGCGCATGCCATCGAACATGGACGTGGTCTTCGCGCTGGCGCAGGTCATGTACGCCCAGAAGGACTACTCGCAGCTGTACCAGCTGCTGCAGGGCTCGGCGAGCGAGTTCGGGTCGCAGGCCGCGTACCTCAAGCTCGCCGACTACGCGACGGAGCTCAAGGACAGCGACACCGCGCTGATGGCGCTGCAGGGCGCGATCACCGTGGATGACGGATTCAGCGGCGACCGCTCCACGGAGCCTTACCTGCGCATGGCGCAGCTGCAGGAGCAGATCGGCAACCGCGACGAGGCCGTGCGCCGGCTGCGCCAGGCGTACGCGATCCAGCCCCTTGACCCGCGCGTGCTCGCTGCGCTCGAGGCGCAGGGCATGCAGCCCGGGCCGGGCACCGCGCTGTCTCCGGAAGCGTGATGGCCTGACGCATGGCTGCGCGCAGTTCCCGACCGGCGCGGCGCGCAGGGACGCCTCCCGTCGCGGCGCCCGGATTGCCGCGTTGGACCGCGCTCGTCGATGCGCTCGGGGATCCGGTGCGCCTGCGCATGCTTCGGCTGCTCGAGAAGTCGGAGCTTGGCGTGGGCGAGCTCTCCAAGGCGCTTCAGCTTCCGCAGTCCACCGTGAGCAGGCAGCTCAAGCCGCTCCTGGACTGCGGGTTCGTGGAGCGAAGGACCGAGGGCACCGCGAGCCTGTGCCGCGTGGCGACGTCCGGCATGGTGTCGCCTGGGCCAGAGCTGTGGGCGCTTGCGCGCGCGCAGTTCCACGGGCTTGTCACTGGAGCGGACGACGACGCGCGGCTGGCGACGGTGCTGGCGGAGCGGCACCGGTCGGGTAGCGCGTTCTTCGGCCGCGTGGGCGGGGAGTGGGACGAGGTGCGCCGCACGCTCTTCGGAGAGCACTTCGGCGCGGATGCCTTGCTGGCGCTGCTTGACCCATCGTGGCACGTGGCGGACCTCGGATGCGGCACGGGCGAGGCGACCGAGCGCATCGCGCCGTACGTGGCGCGCGTCGTGGCCATAGATCGCGAGCCCGCGATGCTTGCGGCGGCGCGCAAGCGGCTGGCGCCGCTGAGGAACGTGGAGTTCCGCGAGGGTGACCTGCGGACGCTGCCCGCGAAGGACAGGGAGTTTCACGCGGCCGTGGCCATGCTCGTGCTGCACCATGTCGAGCGGCCGGAGGAGGCCGTTGCCGATGCCGGACGCTGCCTCGCGCGCGGCGGACGGCTTCTTGTGGTCGACATGACGCTGCACGACCGCCGCGAGTACCTGTCCACGATGGGGCACGTGCACCTGGGATTCGATCGCCGCGCGTGCGAGTCGTGGGCGCGCGCTGGAGGACTTTCGCTCGCGAGGTGGACGCGGCTGCGCCCCGACATCGCGGGGCGAGGTCCGGGTCTCTTCGCCGCGCTTCTTGTGCGTGAGCGCTAGGACCCCTTTGGCGGGGCCGGCGCGTCGGTCTTGGCAGGCGCGGCGGGCGCCGCGGGCTTCGCAGCCGCATCAGGCTTTCCCGCTGCATCGGACTTGACCTTGGCAGCCGCATCGATCTTGGCGAGCGTCGGCAGCGGATCCGCGCGCACCGCGCTCTCGCAGTTGGGGCAGCACGTCCGCACCAGCCTGCTGGCGATCACGAACTCGTGGCCGGCACCCTCGATCGGCTTGCCGCTGATGGGGCAGGTGGAGAGCGGATAGTCCTTCGACTGCGCCTTCGCGATGGCGCGCTCGGCGCCGCGCATGAAGCGCTCGGGATTGGCATTGACCTTGCGCACGCACTTGCCGCAGCACACCCGCACAAGCTGGTTGCCGACGATGACATTGTCGGCATCCTTGGCCTCGGGGCCTCGAGGATCGGGGAGAGGCTCGTCAGTCATCACCGGGCAGTTGCCTGCGGGGTAGTGGGCCAGCTGCTGGTCCACCATCGCCGCATCGATCTTGGACAGGTACGGCTTCGGGTCCTTCTGGAACTTCGCGGCGCAGTCGCCGCAGCAGAACCGGATCTCGCGGCCGTCGTCGACCGGGTCCTTCGTCGAGTACACGAGGACGAAGGGCTTCTCGGGAAGGGTCTTGCCCGACACGATGCAGGTGGTGAGCGTGTAGGGGGAGCCCTTGGGCGCAGGGTCCTTCTGGGCGAGGGCCAGGAGCGACGCGGGGAGGAGCGCGGCCAGGGCCGCCACGGCGAGGAATCTCAGGCGCATGGGAGGATCGTATCGGCGCGCATTTGCCTGATCCGCCGAGGCGGGCTATGCTCCATCCGTTCAACCGGATATACGGATGTAACCCCACCATGCCCACCACCACCATGCCGTCGCACACCAAGAACACCGCCCCGAACGCCCGCTCGCGTGTCGCCTCGTCGCACCGCACCTTCATGGACACCGGGCTCCCGCTCGATGACAGCTTCGCCTTCAAGGTGAAGGACCTGTCGGCCGAGACGGTGCGCTTCGGCCGCAAGGAGATCGAGCTCGCCGAGCACGAGATGCCCGGGCTGATGGCGCTGCGCAAGGAGTACCGCGGGAAGAAGCCGCTCAAGGGCGCGCGCATCTCGGGCAGCCTGCACATGACCGTGCAGACCGCAGTGCTCATCGAGACGCTCGTGGACCTCGGCGCGGAGGTGCGCTGGGCATCGTGCAACATCTTCTCGACGCAGGACCACGCGGCCGCGGCGGTGGCCGTCGGCCGCGGCGGTACCCCCGACAACCCGAAGGGCATCCCTGTCTTCGCGTGGAAGGGCGAGACGCTGCCCGAGTACTGGTGGTGCACCTTCCAGGCGATGAACTGGCCGGGCAGCAAGGGACCGACCCTCATCCTCGACGATGGCGGCGACCTGACGCTGCTCGTGCACAAGGGACTCCAGTTCGAGAAGGCCGGCCGCGTGCCCGATCCGCGCACGGCTGACACCGAGGAGTACGGCATCGTGCTGACGCTCCTGAAGGAGCTGCAGGGCACGCACAAGGGCCTCTTCACGCGCGTTGTGCCGGGCATCCGCGGCGTCTCCGAGGAGACGACCACCGGCGTGCACCGCCTCTACCAGATGGAGGAGCTCGGGCAGCTGCTCTTCCCGGCGATCAACGTCAATGACGCCGTCACGAAGAGCAAGTTCGACAACCTCTACGGATGCCGCCACTCGCTCGTGGATGGCGTCATGCGCGCCACGGACGTGATGCTCTCCGGCAAGGTGGCTGTGGTGTGCGGCTACGGCGACGTGGGCAAGGGCTGCGCGCAGAGCCTGCGCGGGCAGGGCTGCCGCGTCAAGATCACCGAGATCGACCCGATCTGCGCGCTGCAGGCGGCGATGGAGGGCTTCGAGGTGGTGCGCCTCGAGGACGAGATCGCGACGGCGGACCTCTTCATCACGGCCACGGGCAACTGCGACATCATCACCGCCGACCACATGCGGCGCATGAAGGACAAGGCGATCGTCGGCAACATCGGCCACTTCGACAACGAGATCGACATGCTCGGGCTGTCGAAGCTCAAGGGCGTGCGCCGCGTGAACATCAAGCCGCAGGTCGACGAGTGGGTGTTCCCGGGCGGCAAGTCGATCATCGTGCTGGCCGAGGGCCGGCTCCTGAACCTCGGCTGCGCGACGGGCCACCCGAGCTTCGTCATGAGCGCCAGCTTCACGAACCAGGTCATCGCGCAGATCGAGCTGCACCGCAACGCCCCGCGCTACGGCAAGAAGGTCGTGACCCTGCCGAAGCACCTCGACGAGAAGGTGGCGCGCCTGCACCTCGACAAGCTTGGCGTGCGCCTCACGACGCTCTCGCGCAAGCAGGCGTCGTACATCGGCGTGGCCGCCGAGGGGCCGTACAAGCCCACGCACTACCGGTACTGAGCCAAGGCGGATCCAGGCCGCCGCGCAGCGCGCCCCTCGGCGGGGAGCGCTGCGCGGTGTCCCTTTGGCGGCGCTAGGATCCGCGCCCTCATATGGCTTCCAGCACTCGAAAGGGGCGCCGCCGAGCGCGCCAGGGATGGCGCACGGCGCGCACGAGCGACCGGCACGAGCTCTACGAGAGCTCGGTCCAGGACCCGCAGAGCGAGTGCTCGTACATCGAGCGGATCTACCGCGGCCTCCGCGGCCGAGCGCCGGTGTCGCTCCGGGAGGACTTCTGCGGCACGGCGCTGGTGAGCCGCACGTGGGTGCGCAAGAGGGGCCGTGTGGCCCACGGCGTCGATCTCGACGCGGAGGTGCTGGCCTGGGCGCGCCAGCGCATCGGCGCGGAGCTGGGCAAGGAGCAGCAGTCGAGGCTCTCGCTCGTGCGGAGCGACGTGCGCACCGCGAAGACGCCGCCTGTCGATGTGCTGGTGGCCATGAACTTCAGCACGTTCATCTTCCGCACGCGCGCATCGCTCCTCGAGTACTACCGGTGCGCGCGGGCGCAGCTCAAGCGCGGTGGCGTCATCATCGTCGATGCGTACGGCGGATCGGGATCGTGGACCGAGCAGGAGGAGGAGCGCGACCTTGACGGGTTCACCTACGTGTGGCACCAGTCGATGGTGAATCCGGTGACCGGCCGTGTGCGCAACCACATCCACTACCGCTTCCCGGATGGCACGAGCCTCCGGCGGGCCTTCACCTACGACTGGCGCCTCTGGACGCTGCCGGAGATCCAGGAGGTGATGGTCGAGGCAGGATTCCGCCGTCCGGTCGTCTACTGGGAGGGCACGACCAAGGACGGCGAGGGAAATGGCGTCTTCCGCCCGAGCACGCGGGGCGAGGCGTGCGAGGCCTGGGTGGCGTACATCGCGGCCGAGGCTTGAGCGGATTGGCGACCTGGTCCGATTCGGGCGCGCTCGTGCGCCCGTGTCCGACCTAGGATCGCGCAGTGCCAACCGCCGCTGGAATTGCCGACCATCCGCTCGGGCCGCTCCTCGCGGGGCGGCTGGAGTCCGTAGGGCGCATCTTCGAGACCGCGCTCGCGAGCGATGTGCCGGTCGTGAATGCGCTCTGCAGGCATGTCGAGCGGTACCGCGGCAAGATGCTGCGGCCGACGCTCGTGATCGTCTCGGGCCTCGCGGCGCGCCATGAGGGATCGGCCGGGTCGCCGATGGAGCGGCACGACACGCTCGCCGCGGTGGTCGAGATGATCCACATGGCGACCCTCGTGCACGACGACGTGCTCGACGAGGCGGACCTTCGCCGGGGGGGTGCGACCATCAACAGCCTGCGCGGCAACGAGACCGCGGTCATGCTTGGCGACTACCTCATCTCGAGCGCATTCCGCCTGTGCTCGACGCTCGGCGACTCGAGCCTGAACCTTGCGCTCGGGGAGACGACCAATGCGCTCTGCGCGGGCGAGATCCTCCAGCTGTCGCACCGCGGCGACATGTCGCTCGACGAGGCGACATACTTCGACATCGTGCGCGGGAAGACGGCGGTGCTCGTAGGGTCGTCGTGCCGCCTGGGCGCGCGGCTCTCGGGGGCGCCCGACCAGGCATGCGATGCGCTCGGCGCCTTCGGCGAGGAGCTAGGCATCGCGTTCCAGATCCAGGATGACGTGCTGGACCTCGTGGGCGACCAGCAGGTCGTCGGCAAGACGCTTGGCATCGACCTTCGCAAGGGGAAGCTGACGCTGCCCGTCGTCATGCACCTCGCGGGGTGCGATGCCGTGATGCGCACGCGCACGCTCGAGCTCATCCGCCATGTCGACGCGGTGGGCGTGCGCGACCTCATGGAGACTTCAGGCTCGATCGAGCGCGCGCGGCAGAGGGCCCTCGGGCTGGTGGCCTCCGCAAAGGTCCGGCTCGATGTGCTGCCGCGCTCCCCGGCCCGTGACCTGCTGCAGGTGATGGCCGACGCGGTGGTCGACCGCAGCAGCTGAGCGGCGGCCGGGGCGCGTGGCCGATCCGCAGCGGCCGGTTGCGGCGCGGCCTCGGCCTCAGCCCGCCGAGATCCATCCGCGCTTGGGCGCGCTGCCCGACTTCGGCTTCGCTGCGGACTGCGATCCGCTCCTCAGGCCTGATGCCTTGTTTGCGGCGATGAGCGCCTCAAGTACGGTGGCGTTGAGCTGCACCGGATGGCCTTGCCAGCGGACGATGCCGTCAGGCGACATGACGGCGACGTGCGGGATCGCGGTCACGCCGAAGCCCTTCTTCATGCGCGCGTTGGGATCGACGCCGATGGGGTACTTGAACGAGGTGACGGGGTAGCCCGCGCGGCCGAGGCCATTGCGCAGGGTGCCCGCCTGCTCATCGGAGAGTCCGATCACGATGAGGTCCTGCTCGAACTGGACCGCCATCTGGTTCATGTGCGGCACCGCGTTCATGCACGGGCCGCACCACGACGCGAAGAAGTCCACCACGACCAGCCGGCCGTCGAGCCGCGGCGTGACGTTGAGCCACTGCGCCACATTCATCGCGGGCGCGGACTTGCCGCGCAGATCCCGCGCCTTCGATGGATCGATGGCGTTGGCGTAGGGCGGCCAGTCGGCCGTGGGCTCGGCGGGCTCTGCGTCCGCGGCAGCCGTGGCTGCCGGCTTGAGTGACGGCTTGGCAGGCGTGCGGTCGGCCAGGGCCGCCTTCACCGCATCCACGAGTCCCTTGCGGTTCAGTCCTGCGGCGCGCACGGTGCCCGCCCGGTCCACCACGATGTTCACGGGCTTCTTCCACACGCCGAGCGCATCGCACCACCCACCTTGCGCGTCGACCGCGAGGATCGCGGACATCTTGCCTGACGAGACGCGCTTCTGCGCATCGGCGGCCCCGTCGGGCGTGTGCAGCGCCACGATGGCAAGGTCGGGATCCTTCAGCAGCTGCGCGAGCGCCTGCTCCGTGCTGCGGACCGCCTGCATGCCCGCGCGGGAGGTGAACGACTGGATCACGACGACCTTGCCGGGGAACACGGGAGCGTTGTCTGCGAAGGGCGTGACGCCCTTAGGCAGAGGGAGCGCCCACCCCAAGAGCGCATCCAGCGCCTCGCGGTCGGCGGCATCGAGCCGCTCGAGGTTCCCGGCGGGCGCGGGAGTGACCTCAAGTCGCTTCGGCGGCGGAGGGGCCGCAGGCGCGGACTTGCCGGGCGTGTCTGCCTTGCCGCCTGGCGTGGCACCTGCAGGTGGCGCGGACATCGGCGGCTTCTTCGGCGCGGTGGCTGGGTCCGGCTCCGGATCCGGTCCTTCAGGAATCGCGGGAGGCGGTGCAGGGGCCGCCGGTGGCGCGGGGGCCGCGGGGTCGGCTGGCGGCGGAGACTGCCATGCCGCTGCGGTCATGGTCACGGCGGTCCAGGACACCAGCGCGGCGAACTGGGTCAAGGACCCACTGGATTGGTCGTGTCGTGCCATGCGCTGAAGTCTAGATGGGGGACCGGCACCTAGCGCCAGATCGGGCACGGCATGTTGTCGATCAGCCGCACCGAGCCGAGTCGTGCCGCGATGAGCGCACGAGTGGGCTCGTGGAAGTCAGTGGCCGGCATCAGGTCGGCGGCCCTGCGCACCGTCGCGTACTCGATGTCGAGTCCGTGCTCCTCGAGCGCGCCGCGCATCAGCAGCTCCGCGGTGGCGATGCGCTGCGCCGCCATGCACGACTGGAGCGCGCGGTAGAGACCGAGTGCGCGCTCGCGCTGCTCGGCCGCGAGGTAGCGGTTCCTGCTGCTCATCGCGAGTCCATCGTGCTCGCGCACCGTGGGGCACCGGACGATCTCGATGCCGCGGGGGCACCCGGGCGCGATCTCCGGGTGCGCCACCAGTTCCTCGACCAGACGCAGCTGCTGGAAGTCCTTCTCGCCGAAGCATGCGGCACGCGGCTGCGTCAGCTCGAAGAGCCGGGCCACGACTTGGCAGACTCCTCCGAAATGGCCTGGCCTGCACGCGTCCTCGAGGGCAGGGGAGCGGGCTACGGCTGGCAGCGCCATTGAGTCTGCCTCGACCCGGGCCGCCGCGATGCCGCGCGGATAGATCTCGTCGGCGGCAGGGGCGAACACGGCGTGCGCGCCTGCCTGCTCCGCGAGCGCGACGTCAGCGTCGAAGGTCCTGGGGTAGCGGTCGAAGTCCTCGCCCGCACCGAACTGGGTCGGATTCACGAACACGGTCACGATCACGGGCGACCCCATGGTGGCGGCCCTGCGCATGAGGGACGCGTGTCCGGCATGCAAGGCTCCCATGGTCGGCACCAGAATGCCGCCGTGCAGCGGGGCGCACTCGGTCCCTGTCTGCAGGATCCTCATCGCGAAAAGGTAGCCCGGTCAACCGATACCTGAATCCGCGGCCGGATCCTCCGCGATAGTGACTTTGGGCTGTCGGGCGGCTACACTCGCCTGACTTGAGACTGAGTCTCAACTAGGGCTGCAGGGGCTCCCGCTGGTGGCGGGGTTCCCGGGCAGCACGTGGGTCCAGTCTCGACCCCGATCGGCCATGTTGGCCGCTGCCACCAGCAAGGACCACGACCCATGCCACCCGCCCTCCCGATCTACCTCGACAACGCCGCCACGACCCGTTGCGACCCGCGAGTGGTCGAGGCGATGCTCCCGTACTTCACCGAGATGTACGGGAACTCAGGCAGCCGGAACCACCGCTTCGGATGGGACGCCGAGGAGGGCATCGAGCACGCGCGCGAGCATGCCGCGAAGCTCATCGGCGCGCAGCCGAAGGAGATCGTGTTCACGTCCGGGGCCACCGAGTCGAACAACCTCGCGATCCGCGGTGCGGCGCACATGTACGCGCGGGCGCCGGAGGGATCGACGGGTCGAGGCC
This sequence comes from Phycisphaerales bacterium, assembly GCA_044234825.1. Taxonomy (GTDB): domain Bacteria; phylum Planctomycetota; class Phycisphaerae; order Phycisphaerales; family SM1A02; genus ZLKRG44. The sequence continues at coordinate 16,205 of JBIIIL010000007.1, read as the reverse complement.
ACATCATCACCTGCTCGATCGAGCACAAGGCGGTGCTCGATCCGTGCAAGCGGCTTGCGCAGGAGGGCTTCGACGTCACGTTCCTGAGCCCGCCCAAGGACGGCATCATCACGGCGGCGATGGTCGAGTCGGCGATGCGTCCGGACACGATCCTCGTCTCGATCATGTGGGCCAACAACGAGATTGGCACGATCAACGAGGTGCCCGAGATCGGTCGCCTGTGCCACTCGCGCGAGGTCGTGTTCCACACGGATGCGACCCAGTGGGTGGGCAAGATGCCTACGGATGTCGAGCGAGACCACATTGACCTGCTGTCGTGGAGCGGACACAAGATCTACGGGCCCAAGGGCGTGGGTGCGCTCTACGTGCGGCGGCGCAAGCCCCGCATCAGGCTCGAGCCCCAGATCGATGGCGGCGGCCAGGAGCGCGGCATGCGCTCCGGCACCCAGAACGTCACCGGCATCGTCGGATTCGGCAAGGCATGCGAGCTGATGGCGCTTGAGGGCGCCGCGGAGCGGGACCGCCTGCTCGCGCTGCGCAAGCGGCTTGAGCAGGGGCTGCTCGCGTCGATGGAGGTGGTGCAGCTCAACGGCCACGCCGAGCGTCGGCTCCCGCACATCTCGAACATCTCGTTCGGGTTCGTCGAGGGCGAGAGCCTGATGATGGGCATCAAGGACATCGCCTGCTCGAGCGGCTCTGCATGCACCAGCGCCAGCCTCGAGCCCTCGTACGTGCTCAAGGGACTTGGCGTCGGCGACGATCTCGCGCACAGCTCGCTGCGTCTTTCGCTCGGACGCTGGACCACGGAGGCCGAGGTCGACTACGCCGTCGCGGCGATCGCCAAGGCCGTGCTCCACCTGCGCAAGATGAGCCCCCTGTACGACCTGTACAAGGAGGGCATCGACCTCTCGACCATCCAGTGGCAGGCGCACTGACGCTCGTGCTGCGCTGCCGGACCCCGCTCGCCTGAACACGCACTCTCACACGGACACGAAACCATGGCTTACTCGGACAAGGTCGTCGATCACTACCAGAACCCCCGCAACGTCGGCGCATTCGGCACGTCGAAGGACGTCAAGGACCGCAAGGATGTCGGTGTCGGCATCGTCGGCGCGCCGGAGTGCGGCGACGTCATGCAGCTCCAGATCAAGGTGCGCGAGGACGGGGTCATCGAGGACGCCAAGTTCAAGTGCTTCGGCTGCGGCTCTGCGATCGCGAGCAGCTCGCTCGCGACGGAATGGATCAAGGGCCGTACCGTGGATGACGCGCTGAAGATCAAGAACACCCAGATCGTGGAGGAGCTCGCGCTGCCGCCCGTGAAGATCCACTGCTCGGTGCTTGCGGAGGACTCGATCCGCTCTGCGATCGCCGACTGGAAGCGCAAGAATGGCGTGGCTGATGCCGAGCCCGCGGCCGTCGCCGCAGCCCAGCACTGAGTCGCTACCCTTCTCCGCCCGCCCACACGCGAATCAACCCCACAGGAACGACCCATGCCAGTGAACGTGACCGAGACAGCAGCGCGCGAGATCGACACCATCATCCGCCAGCAGGGCCTCGACGCCGACAAGATCAGGCTGCGGGTGGGCGTGAAGGGTGGAGGATGCTCTGGCTTCTCCTACCTCCTTGACCTGACGGAGGTCCAGAAGGAGACCGACGAGTGCTGGGCCTTCAGCTACACGCGGCGACCCACGACCGCGGCTGCGACCGCAGGCGCTGCGGCGGGCGGTGCAGGCGGCGGCACGGCAGTTGCGACCGGCCCTGACGCCGGCGAGCCCTTCACGGTGCGCGTCATCTGCGATCCGAAGTCCTACCTGTACCTCAACGGCACGACCATCGACTTCAAGGACGAGATCATGGGCAGGGGCTTTGTCTTCAACAACCCCAACGCGACGAGCTCGTGCGGCTGCGGTTCAAGCTTCTCCGCCTGATCTCGCTTGAGTTATTGGCACTCGTTCGGCGCCATGCGCTCGCGATTTGCCGGGCGGTGTGGAGGTTCCTTCTGCGCTCCGATCCCGTTATGGGATCCTTGCAGAACTCACTGCGATTGAAGGACTTTCTGCGGATCGGGGTTGCGTCTGTGGCGCTGTGACTTACGTTCCTACTGCCTGACTGCGCCAATTCGGGCTGATTTCGAGAGGAACGGATCCATATGACTCATGCTTCATTTGCCGCGACTGCGGCACTCGTGTCTGCGGCGATGCTCGCGGCGCCGGATGCGGCGATGGCGCAGGATCGCATCGGCATCGACCTGCGTCCGACGGTGTCGAGCGTGCAGGTTGGCGATGTGATCGGCGTCCGGATCTTCGCGGTGCGTGAGCCTCAGGGCGGATCGAGCTTCCTCGGATTCGGCGAGGCGTTCCGGGTCCTTGACCTGTACTTCTCGTGGAATCCGCAGGACCTGAAGCTGCTCGGACTCGACAACACGGGGGCCGCGCCTGGCATCTCGGGATCTGGCTTCATGTCGCCCTCGTCGGACTTCACCGGCACCAACGAGGCAGTGCCTCCTGCGGACGGCACGGGCTACTTCTTTGCGCAGTGCCTCTTCCAGCCGGTCTACGTGACCACGCAGGGCACGCTCGTCTCGACGATGCGCTTTCAGGTGCTGCGGCAGTTCAACGCGTCGGAGGTCAATCCGATCGTGTCTGTGCCGTCGAGCCTCGGAATCCAGTACACGCAAGTGATCGATGCGGCCCTTCCGGGCTACGTGTCGACCGGCACGCTGAGTGGTGCGCAGGTCACGCAGGGCCCGCAGTGCCCGGCGGATCTCAATGGCGACGGCGAGGTCGAGTCATATGACCTGACGCAGGTGCTCGCGGCGTGGGGCACCGTCAACTCGCCTGCCAACCTCATTCGCTCGACCACGAGCCCGGCTGTGGATGGCGAGGACCTCGCCTTCCTGCTCGCGGCGTGGGGACCCTGCGGCAACTGAACGTCTGCCGGGCAGCGTGTGATTCACTCGGGACGGGAACTCTTCAACGGGAGGGTCAGCGATGTGTGTGCGACCGAACCTCGGATCCTTCGGGCTCGTCATCCTGGTGGGCCTATCCCTATCCCTGAGTGATGCCGCGGCCCCTGCCGCGGCACTCGGGCAGTCCGAGGGGTCTGGCTCCGGCAGCAGGCCGAAGCAGGCGGCGTCGGCACCTCCAGCGGCCGACACCGCGTCGAGCGCCGCGCCGGCTCCGCGTGGGGTGACGACAGCGCCGAGCGCCGCTCCGGCTCCCAGTGCGGTGACGACGGCGCCGACCGCATTCTCCGTGCGCTACATGATGCGCGACATGGAGACGATCGCGCGCGTGCTGCAGCTCGACTCAACCCAGACGTCGATCGTCGAGGCGATGCTCGCGGACTACCTCGCCGAGACCGGGGTCTCGCGACCGGTCCACGAGTACCCGGCGCTGGCCGAGCGGTTTCGCGCGAATGTCCAGGCCGTGCTCTCCGAGGAGCAGTTCGCGAAGTGGCCCGAGGTGGACGCGGCGGTGCGCCGCAGCAGGCTTGCGGTTGGCGCGACGTTGCCGGGCGAGGGGATTGATGTCATCGGGCTCCTCAGCGACCTGATCGAGCCGAAGGACAGGGAGGCCCGCGAGTTCATCGCGGCGTCTGCCGAGTACTCGTCGGCGCTCGATCCGCTCCTGTCGCGCCGCACCGAGCTCCTCGACGCGATTCGGGCCAGCATGGGCCGGGCCACATCGGCGGAGACCATGCGCTCGCTCGTGGCCGAGGTTGGCTCGGTCCGTGCGTCGATCCGCGACCTGAACGTGCGTACCGTCGAGCGCATCGCGACGCTGCTGCCGCCCGAGCGCGGACCCTTGGCGGTTGACGCGCTCAGGCGTGCGTCGTACCCGAGCGTCTTCAGCGCAGGCGAGGCGGAATCGCTGGTGCGGCGCGCCCGCGAGGACGCAGCTTCGGATGCGGAGCTTCGCGCGAACATCGACCTCATCGCCGAGGCGCTCGAGTCGAGGCTTGCCGATGCGCGGGCGCGTGCCATCGAGGCTGTCCGCGTGCGCGGCGAGTTCGCCGCGGGAATCGCAGTGGGGGTGTCGGCCGATCAGGTGGACGAGCGCATCAAGGAGAGCGAGTCCGAGCTGATGAAGGTCGATGACTGGGTGATCGACACGCTCGTGGTCGAGATGCCTGAGCGGACCGGGCTCGGCACGCAGCTGCGCCAGGAGATCGACGGCCGCGACCGGTACCGCCGCCTGCGCGAGGCCAAGGGGTGGGGCAACGAGGAGGCCACTCGCACCGAGTTCGACTCGAACGGCGACGGCCAGCTCGATGCGGCGGAGGCGGATATGGCCTTCCGCACGTACACCCGCAACGTGAGCCGATTCGCCAAGTACAGGCTGTGAAGGCCGCGGGCCGGGCGGGAGCGTCTCGCCGGAGTGTCGCGCGTCGCGCGGCGGCTCAAGCGCTGCTGCCCTCGGACCTAGTCGAGCAGCGAGATCCCCGCTGCGGCATCGCGTGCAAGCGGATCGGCCGAGAGGGGAGCGCCCGTGGCGCGACGCATCCACAGGTCAGGCGTGAGGCAGCCGATCGACGTGATGCGGATCGTCTCCGCGGCGATGTCGCGCCCTGAGATGTAGTTGCGGATCTGGTGGCTCATGACGTGGCCGATCGCGTAGTCGGCCAGGTACAGCGGGTGGCCGATCATGTGCTGGTACGCGGCAAGCAGTCGGTACGGATCCGGCCCGTAGTGGCGCTCGTAGTGGCGAGCCCAGAGGCGCTCGGCAGTGGCAAGCACCTCTGCGCGGAGCGCTGGCGCATCGGCGCCCGGATGTGCGTAGAGCCAGCGCCACACGTGGAGCTCGAGCAGGCTCGGGCCGGCGATCTGGCAGGCCGCGAGCATGGTGGCGACCGCATCGGCTGCGCGTGCGCGTGCCGTGCCGCCAGGCGGCTCGATGCCGAGCACGCGGCGGCCGAGCGACTGGTAGAGGAATGCGAACGCCTCCGTGCACGCGGTGTTCGGCACGTTGCGCAGCGCGGGCCGCGCCACGCGCAGCGTCGAGCACAGCTGCTCGAGGTTGTGCCCGAGCTCGTGCATCGCGGTGTCGAAGCCGTCCCAGCCGAGCTCTGTCGCAAGGCGGCTCGTGCGCAGCCATGCATCGAACTGCGGGAGCGCCGGGCGCATGGCGTGGCCCGATCCGCGTGCGATCTCGACGCGGATGCGCGACCCGAGGTCCTCCGCATCGGCCGCCGGGAATCCGAGGCTGCGCAGCACGTCCGGGAGCGCACGCTCGAACGCGCCCTCGTCGGGGAACTTGGCGCGCACCGCAGCATTGAGGGCATCGGCATCGGTCGAGTCGCCCACGTCCTCGAAGTAGATGTCGAAGGCCTCGAGGGGGCGGCCGAGCCGCTTCGCGAGCCAGGCGCTCAGCGTGTCGCGAGCCGGGTGGTCGAGCAGGTCGGTGAGCAGCCGCTCGACGTCGGACTCGCGCATCTCGCGGTCGAGATCGAACTTGCGGGCGATCGCGGTGGGGTGCTCGGGGTGGTGCGCATCGAACTCCTGCGCGAGGCGGAACTGCTCGATCCAGCGCTCGTAGCGGACGGGACCCATCACGCCCTCGCCGTGCCGCGAGCCGTCGCCGGAGACGGGTGTGCCGCCGAGCGTGTTGCGTGCGGCATCCCAGTCAGACGCCGAACGCCGCTCCATCACGTCGGTGGGGATGGATCCGTCGATGGCGCGCGCGAGCACGTGGGCCAGTGCGCGCTGCCGGGGCAGGCCGCCCGCAGTGGTGCCCTGCGCCTTGATCTCCTCGCGCACGAGCCAGTGCGTGAGCAGTGCGCGGTCCGCGCCGTACCAGCGCGTGCCCGTGGCGTCGACGAGCCGGCCGACCGGGATGTGGAATCCGCTGACCCAGCGCGAGCACCGGTGCGACACATCGCGGGCGCGATCGTTCAGCGACGATGGGATGCGCGCGCCGAACTGCTGCGCGATCCGCACCGCCGCCCATTCGTCCGTGCTCCAGCCATCGCCATGCGCGAGCATGCTCGGGAGATCGGCTCGGTCGAGGTTCAGCAGCGCGACGAAGGCCAGGCGCTGGCGGTAGAGCTGCTCGGAGAGGTCCGGCGCGGGATCGAACGTGGCGAGCATGTCGTCCACGCCGGGGAACTCCTCGCCGGCAAGGTCGCTCCAGCGCCGAAGGCTTCTGCGCATCTCGTACAGGTGCCCGCTGATCTTCTCCACCGCAGCCTCCAGCCGGTCGAGCAGCACGGGCAGCCGTGCAGGATCCGCAACGAAGCTGCGGCTGCAGAATCCCTCGAAGGACTGCTGGTCGCCGTCGGCCGCCGTCCAGCGGAGCGCGCACTGCCGAACGCCGCGCTCGATCCTGGCGCGGTGCGGCTCGCCGTGCAGGGCAATGAGCGCGCCGATGGCGGAGGCGGCATCGACCGCAGGTGCTGGCGCCGTGCGGGTGACGGTCGGGGGCGTGGCGGTCGCGGAACTCATGGTGCCGATCGTACGCGTCGCGTTCTGGCCGGTGATACTGTCCCGGCATGAGCCGTGCTGGCCGATGTCATCGTGCGCTGGGCATCGCGGCCGTCGCTGCGGTCGCGGCGATCGCTGCGTGCGGACCGTCGCGCGCCCAGTTCGCAGGGCTCCGCGCAGGCATGGACAAGTCGGAGGTGGTCGCGCTGCTTGGCGAGCCAAGCTCGCGCTACGCAGCCGTGCCGGCCGGCGATCGCACGCCGGCGCGCGAGGAGCGCTGGCAGTTCGGCGACAACCTGAGCAGCCTCGCGACCAGCGCGACCTTCGCCGACCAGGATGCGCCGGGGAACGTCTGGGTCGTGTACTTCGGCGCTGACGGGTGCGTCACGCGCTGGCGCCCGCCCGAGTGGGAGAGGTAAGGGCGCCGCGCACTGCGCGAGGGATGTCGCGGCGCTAGTGCGCGGCCACGAGCGAGTCCCAGCGGCCATCGCCGCGGAGCAGGACCTCGATCGCCTCCCGCACCGCACCATGACCGCCGGGAGAGCGCATCACGTGCCGTGCCGCCGCGCGCACCTCGGGCGCCGCATCGGCCGGGGCCATGCCGAAGGCGACCCTTCGGAAGAGCGCAAGGTCCGGCAGGTCGTCGCCGATCGCCACGGTCTCGTGCGCCGCGCAGCCTGTCGCGGCGAGCACCGTGCCGAGGGCTTGAGCCTTGTCGCTGGCACTCTGGTGCACGTGGTCGATGCCGAGCTCCCGCGCGCGGTGCGTCAGCGCCTCGGAGCGGCGCCCCGTGATGATGGCCACGAGGCCGCCTGCACGCTTCCAGATCGCGATGCCGAGACCGTCGCGCACGCAGAAGCGCTTCCACTCCTGGCCATCGGGTCCGAGGACTATGGAGCCGTCCGTGAGCGTTCCGTCCACGTCGAGCACCAGAAGCCGGATTCGAGCGGATGCCTGCATGGCCCCCGCAGGCTAGCTGCTGATGCCGAGCTGGAAGTCGTAGAGCGGCCCGGCCCCGATCCACGTGGCGAGCTCGTCGAGCGCGTCGCGCACCGTGACGAGAAGCGCGGGGTCGGCGAGGTCGCGCGGCTCGAGCGTCTCCGGGTAGTGCCGCTCGATCCATGCGCGCAGCCATGCATCACGCTCGGCAGTCCAGCGGAAGCCTGGGTGCACCAGTTCATGCTCGGTGCGCCGGAGCGGCACGCGCAGCCGAAGGCACGCCGGCCCGCCCCCGTTGCGCATCGATTCGCGCACATCCAGCAGCAGCATGCGGTCGATCGGAGTGGTGCCGTCGGTGATGCGCTCGAGCGTGCGGCTGGCGTTCGCGATCTCGCCGCACTCCGCCGGCGCGACGATCGTCATCCCTCCATCGGGGCGGGTGACCAGCTGCGAGTTGAAGAGGTACGACGAGACTGCCTCCCGCATGGGAAGCTCGTCGTCGCGAATCACGATCGGCACGAGGCTGCGGTCGGTCGCATCGCGAACGCGCTCGAGCGCGCGCGGCCCGTCCGCGAAGGAGCGCTCGTGCATCAGGAGCACGTGACCGTTGCCGACGCTGCACACGTCGTTGTGGAAGCACCCCGCATCGATCGCGGCGGGATCCTGGCGGATGAACAGCTGCCGCGATGGCGGCAGCATGCCGCGCGCGGCGACTGCCTGGCTGGCCTCGAGGTGCTGGCGCGCGGGATGGACCTGCGGCGGCGGCGACCCGTCGCCGGTGCCGTAGACAAAGACGTGCAGCCCAGGCTCATCGGCGCCAGCGTCTTGCGACCGCGTGAGCCTGATGTGATTGGCCGCGCCCTCGTCGCCGCCTGCCTGCACGGCGTCGTGGACACGCACCCGGCTCCGGTCGGGAAATGCAGCCCGGAGCAGGCGGGCTGTCGTAGGCGGCTCGATCGCGCGGTGCGGCATCGAGCGGAGGTTCGCCACGACCAGATGCAGGGCGCCGTCGGACGAGTCGCCTGAGGGGATGACGGTGGCCGCGTTCGCCGTCCACATCGCGCTCGCGCTCGATGCGCGCGCGAGAAGATGCGGTGCGTTGCGCTGCGCCTCGGCGATGACGTCAGCATCGGAGCCCGCGAAGCCGAGCGCCCTGAGGGTCGGAAGGTGCGGTCGCTCGTGGGGAGGGAGGAATCCCTGCGGCACGCCGATGGCCGCGACGGCGCGCATCTTGTCCAGGCCCTGCAGCGCGGCCTTGCGAGGGTGGCTGACCGCGGCCCGGTTGGACTGGCTTGCCACATTGCCCGGGCTGAGCCCGGCATAGTTGTGGGTCGGTCCGACGAGTCCGTCGAGCTGCAGCTCTGGCACGCGCCCAAGCGTAGTGCGCGATCAGCGCGCCGTGCGGCCGCGCAGCTGGTACCAGAGGAGCGCGGCGAGCGCGACCGCAGCGGGCCAGGCCACGACGTTGGCGATGAGCACGCGAAGGCCAAGCGCCTCGATCTCCTCGCGCAGGCGGAACTGGACCTGTCGGAGCTCCCGGCGCATGTCCAGGAGGTTGCGGTTGGCCTGCGCAAGCTCGGACTGCTGCTGCGGCGTCAGCACCATGGCTGCCGAATCCGCGCCTGGCTCGCGCTCCAGCTGGGCGACTCGCATCTCGGCGATGCGGATCTCGCGCTGCAGGTCCTTCTCGCGGGCGACATACCTCGCCTCGGCGGACTTGCGCATGGCCTCGACCGCCGCGAATGGCCGCCGGTACTGGCCGCGCCCCCGGAGGTTGGCGAGCGCGCTGTCCCCGGAGGCAAGCTCCGCGGCATTGACGATGAGCGGCCCGTTGTCCGAAATGGCGCGCGCCGTGAGCGAATCGCCGGAGCGCTGCGGCGCAAGCCAGGTCATGTCGGCAAGGAGGTCCGCATCGGCGATGAGCACGATCGCGGTCCGGCCATCCCGCCCCGAGAACGGGCTCCGCACCGGTCCCGAGATGCGCGCGGCGAGCGTGCGCCGCTGGCCGTCCGGCTTCATGTCGCGCAGCAGCTGCTCGGGGTCCCCAAAGAAGCCGATCTTGAGCGTCTGCACGAGCTCGCTGCGGTCGCTGGAGCTGAGGATCGGCGTGATGTCGAGCGGGCTGCCCTTGGTGGGCACGATCGCACCCGCGCTCATCAGGTTGATTCCGGAGATGCCGCCCACGAGCGGATCATCAGGGTTGAGCGCGGCGCGGTCGAGCGTCAGCCAAGCGAGATAGTCGATCGCGCGGCTTCCGCCGTTGGGTGTGGGGAACTGCACGCGCGTCGCGTACGCCTGGTCGCCCACCACCATGTCACGCGGGATGTCGACGCCATACGCCTGAAGGAGCGGCAGGTCGTAGGTGGTGCCCGACCTGCTCGCGCCCATCGCCTTGGCGTCAGGGCTGCTGTCGTTCTCCGCATAGGGATCGGCGAGGATGACGGTGGGCCTGCCGCCGACGATCCAGGAGTCGATCGAGCGCAGCATCGCCTCGCCGAGTGCGCGCGGCTGCACGAGCATCAGGGCATCAAGCCGCTCCGGCAGCCCATCCGACTGGAGGTCGATGTCGACGATGTCGAAGAGGCGCCTGAGCTCGGTGATGGTCGCCATCTCGCGAGGCGCCGAGGGCGGCGCCGAGGGATCCTGCGGTGCCGGAGACGCGAGCGGCATGCCGCTGAGGATCCCGATCCGGCCCTTGCGCGCACGGCCCACGGTGGCAATCGCGGTGGCGATGTCATACTCGAGGAAGGACTCGCGCTCCGGGGCTATGTAGGCGATCGTCTCGCGGCGGTCCGTGGGGCCCGAGACCGTGGCTCCAAGCATGAGCGTGCCGCCCACCCCATCCACCGAGAGTGCCGCGACGCCGGCGGCGCGCGCCTCGTCCTCCGCATCGCTGAAGGGCGCCGGGTCGATGAGGCGCAGCTCGACCATGCCGCCGGACAGCGACTCGACCTCTCGCAGGAACTCCGTGACGCGCTGCGCGTGAGCCCGGATCTGCGGCGCTCCCTCGCCGGCGCGCCGGGTCCAGTACAGGTCGATGCGTACCGGCTCGTCGAGCGACAGAAGCAGGGGCCGCATGCCGGGCGAGATCGTGTAGAGGCTCTCCTGCGTCAGGTCGACGCGGATGCCTGGCACCCATACGGCGAGCGCCGCGTTGAGCGCGAGGGCGGCGAGCGCGATGGCGGTGCAGGAGATGCTTGGGCGTCGGATGATCACCTGGCCTTCCTGCTCTCGACCGAGATGACGGTCATCCAGAGGAATGCGGCAGTGAGCGACAGGAAGTACGCCCCGTCGCGCAGGTCGACGACACCGCGGGTGATGCCGTCGAAGTGCGTTAGCGCGCCCATGCCCGCGATGGCCTCAACCCATGCACGGGGCATCCACGCGGAGAAGAGGTCGAGGACTACCGGGTAGCCCGCGAGCAGCAGCAGGAAGCAGGCCGCAGCGCATGAGACGAATGCGTTGACCTGGTTGCGCGTCAGGCTCGAGAGGAAGCCGCCCAGCGCGAGGAACATGCCCGTGAGCAGGGCACTCGCGACGTAGCCCGCGAGCGCCGTGCCATGATCGGGATCGCCGAGCCACGCCACCGTGATCCAGATCGGCACGGTGAGCGCGAGCGCCACGCACGCGAAGCCCCACGCCGCGAGGAACTTCCCGAGCACGAGCGCCCACGTGGAGCACGGCATCGTGAGCAGCAGCTCCATGGTGCCTTGGCGCCGCTCCTCGGCCCAGAGCCGCATGCTCACCGCGGGCACGAGGAAGAGCGCCAGCCACGGCACGTACTGGAACAGCGGCCGGAGGTCAGCCTGCGCCCGCTCGTACAGGCCTCCCACCTGGAAGGCGAAGAGCGCCGCAAGCACGAGGTAGGTGACGAGGAACACCGAGGCCAGCGGCGTGGCGAAGTAGGCCGCAAACTCGCGCCTGAGGATGGCGATGAGCGGCGTCATCATGCCCGTTGGCCTGCAGCCAGCGACCGGGTCGATACGCCCGACTGCCGGGTATCCGGCGCCGTGATGCTGCGGAAGACATGGTCGAGCCGATTGTGGCGGACAGACGCCGGCGCACGCGCATCGAGCTCCGATGGGGTGCCGTCGAACACGGTGCAGCCCTCGCTGATGATCACCGTACGGGTGCAGACTGCCTCGACCTCCTCGAGGATGTGCGTGCTGAGCACTATGGCGCAGTCGCGGCCGAGTTCACGGATGAGCTGCCGGACCTCGTGCTTCTGGTTCGGGTCGAGGCCGTCCGTGGGCTCGTCGAGGATGAGGATGCGGGGACTGTGCAGGATGGCCTGCGCAAGGCCAGTCCGACGCTTGTAGCCCTTGCTCAGGGTGTCGATGGTCTGTCGGCGGAAGGGACCGAGGTGAAGGCGGTCGATGGTCGCGTTGACGCGGCGCCGCAGGTCCGCCCGCGCCAGCCCGCGGACGCGCCCCGTAAAACCGAGGAAGTCCTCGACGCGCATGTCGGGGTAGGCCGGCGCTCCCTCGGGCAGGTAGCCGAACGTGCGCTTGGCGCCGATCGGATCGTGCGCGAGCGGCATGCCGCAGAGCGCGATGGTGCCTGCGCTTGGCACGAGGCAACCGGTCAGCATGCGCATCGTGGTGCTCTTGCCGGCGCCATTGGGGCCCAGGAATCCGAGCACCTCACCGGCGCGCACGGCAAGGTCTATGCCGCGCACGGCCTCGAAGTCCCCGAACGACTTGCGAAGCCCCTGGGCGAGGATGAGGGGAGCGGATGCGCCCGACATGCCCCGAAAGCGTATCGCGGCGCGGAGCGGCCTTGGGCTGCGTCAGACTACGATCCTGACTGGAGGTTCCGCCATGCAGACTCACGCTCGCGTCACCCGGTCATCACGCATCGCCTCGCTTTGCATCCGGATCATGGCGGCTGCGGCGCTCGCTGCCTCGACGGCGGTCGCTGGTGCGCTTGCGGGCAGTCAGGCCGACCCTACGGGAGGCGGCAAGCCGCGGCTGGCGATCCGCGAGATTGCCGCATCCAAGGCAGTGCAGACTCAGGCTGGCGCGGAGGGGGCGCTCAATGTCCTGAACCAGATCGTCGAGGGCGCTGACCCTCAGCTGATGACCGCGATCGATGGCACCCGTCGCTTCGAGCTCGTGGCACGTGCGGACCTGCCTTCTGTCATCAAGGAGCAGAATCTCGCCGAGAGCGGCAACGTAAACACGCTCGACCCGCAGGCCGCGAAGGCACTGCAGCTTGCCGGTGCCGCGTACCTTGCGACAGTCACGATCGACAACTTCCAGGATGTGACGGAGCGGACCGTGCTGCCGGGCCAGTTCGGAGACTCGCAGGCGGAGCGCAGGACCATTCAGGTTCAGGGCGTCGTGAAGATCTTCAACGCCACAACAGGCACCCTGTACAGGTCCACGGCCGTCAAGCTGAACGAGTCCGCGGTCGACGAGGTTCTCGCGGGGGTGCAGCAGCAGGGTCGCAAGACCAACGCTCTGATCGGCAAGGTGACATCGCTCTTCGCCGCTGAAGCGGCCAGCGCGATCACGGAGAGCCTCGCTCCAGCCAAGGTGATCGGATACACGATGGGCCAGATCACCTTCAATCGGGCGGCTGACTCGGGCGTGAAGGCAGGGCAGATCTGGGAGGTGCTCGCGGCCGGTCAGGCCATGATCGACCCCGATACTGGCGAGGCCCTTGGCGCCGAGGAGATCCGTGTTGGCTGGGCGCGAGTGACCAACGCCGGTCCACGCTTCTCCACAGCACAGGCGATCGAGGATTTCGGCATCGATCGTGGCTCGATCATGAGGTTGCAGCCAGAGGGCCTGCCCGCGGGGGTTGATCCCAACGGCAAGGCGAGCGGCTCCGCGTCTCCGGGAGCGGTCGGCGGCGCTGGGGGGCCTGCGGGCACGACACCCGGCATGCCTGCGTCGGCGCCGGCGAGTGCGGCCTCCGCCGGTGCCGTGCCCTCTTCCGCGGCTGGCGCTCGGGCCGGATCGGCATCGGCGCCGATGAAGGTGGCGATCTTCGTGAAGCAGCGGCCGGGTTGCCTGCCCGACGACAAGGTCAGCGTGCTTGAGGACGACATCACCGCCGCGGTCACCAGCGGCAGGTTCGAGGTCATTCGGCGCGAGGATGTCGTGAACGCCGTGAATCGGTTCGCGCCCTCCGGTCCGAACGCGGGCACTGGCACGCCTGAGTCGGAGCTCGCCGACCGGCTGCTCTCGAGCCAGACCTCGGCGGTGAACCTCGCGGCAACCATGAATGCGGCATACCTGCTGACCGCATCCATCACCACATTCGATAAGGCGACGCGCGCGCTGCAGGATCCCTCAACCAAGACAGACACGGTCGTGACGGAGTGGACGCTCGACGTGACCTACTCGATCCTTGACGGCACGACTGGGGGCAGCCTCGTGTCCGGCAGCGCCCTCTCGAGAGTCGCGGTCCGGCAGACGCCTGAGCTTTCGGTCGAGATTGATGCGCTGAACCGCTGCCTGCGCGAAAGCGCGGGCAAGGTCGGCGTGGCGCTGAACGAGGTCGCTGCGCGCGGAGCGATCCGGGAGCCAGCGACGCCCTCGGCCGACACCAAGGTGCAGATCACGGCAGTGCTCGCGGACCTGAGCGTGCCCGAGGCGATCAAAGGTCCGGACGGCCAGTACACCGTGACCGCCAATCAGTATCGCCTCGAGCCGATGAACGTGTCGGTGATGGTGGACGGCATGGTCATCGGTCAGACGCCTGGCACCTACGAGATCCGACCGGGGCTTCACCGGATCAGGCTGGAGAGGCCAGGCCTCGAGCCTGTCGAGCGCATGGTCAACGTGAAGCCCGGCCTGGCCATCTCGATCCCGATGCAGCTGTCGCCGGAGGGCCGTGCCAACTGGGAGCGCAACGCGAGGTTCTTCTCCGAGCTTCAGAACGGTGCGGTCCTGCGGGAGGCGGAGCTGATTCGCGTCAACGCGATGGCGGAGTTCCTCAAGCAGAGCAGCATCCGCGTGGACACCAGCAATGTTCAGAACCTCAATGTGGGAGGGCAGTCCCTGTGGTGGCAGCTACTGAATCCGTGAGCGCCAGCGCCGCCGCGGCGCTCGGCAAGCCCCGTGGCGCGGGCTGGCGCGTGGCGCTGTGCGGCCTCGCGGTGCTTGCGGCGTCAGGGGGCTGTCAGCGGAAGCTGCGCGAGACGATGGCGTCCATCGATGCGTCGTACTCGGCGGGGCAGTACGCCCAGGCGAACATGATCGCGTCTGGCGCGGCCGAGCAGAACGGCAATGACGAGCAGGACCAGCTCGTGTACTGCATGGCAGCCGGACACATGTCGCAGGTGGCGGGCGACACGGCGCGGAGCCTCCGCTGGTTCGGGCTCGCATACGAGCAGATTCGCCCCTATCTGGACGCCAAGGCGGAGGCCACGGTGTCGGAGGCGATTGCAACGACGGCCGTGAACCAGACCGTCCGGATCTACCGCGGCACGCCGCCCGAGCGGATCATGCTGTGCGGGCTGCAGGGCGTGAACTGCCTGGTCGAAGGCAATCTTGATGCCGCGCGCCTCGAGCTCAATCGCGCGCGCGACTTCCAGCAGGACGCAGTGTCGCGTTTCGAGCAGGAGGTGGCCGCAGAGCAGTCCGCGGCGCAGGAGTCGTGGAAGGCCGAGGGGTGGGACCCGTCGATCGCCGGCAGTGCAATCGACGAGGTGCGTGCGCAGCAGGGCGAGCTTGCCAAGATCAGGGGCTACGCATCATTCGGCAACCCGTTCGTCAGCTACATGCGCGCGGTGTTCCTGATCGCGTCGAGCGGCGATGCGAGCGACAGGCAGAATGCGCGGGCTGACCTCAATGCGGTGCTCGAGATGGTGCCGGGCATGCCGCTCGCTCAGGAGGACATTGGGCTCATCGACGCGAACGCCCCAGCGGGCCGGATGCCGGTCACGTGGATCTTCTTCCTGACCGGGCTTGCACCACGCTACGACGAGTTCAGGCTTGACATCCCGATTCCGGTGGGACAGGTGAACTACGTGTCTGCGGCGTTTCCCGTGCTGAAGGTCCGCAACGACTTCGTGGATGCGATCGAGGTGCCAGGTGCGGATGGTGCACCGGCGCACCGATCGGTGCCGCTCGCCGACCTCGATGCAGTGGTGACCGAGGAGTTCAATGCCCGCCTTCCGGCGATCGTGACCCAGGAGATCATCAGTTCCGCCTCCAAGGCCGCGGCGACATGGGCCGCGAGCCAGGCGGCGTACTCCCAGGACTACTACGCCGGACTTGCTGTGCAGATCGCCGGCATCGCCTATCAGGCCGCATCCACTGCCGCAGATCTCCGCTGCTGGAGCACCATGCCCAAGCAGGTCGGCTTGCTCAGGATGCCGACGCCGGTGGACGGCAAGATCGAGGTTCGGCGCCCGTCGGGTGCCGCGATCTGCACGCTCGGCGTGAGGCCAGATGCACCCAACATCGTCTTCCTCACGCTTCCGTCCTCGGCAGCCCCGTCGCCGGCAGTCCAGGTCGCGCGTCTGCACCCAGACTCCGATGCGCCGTCGCATCCAGCCGCAGTGCCCGAGCCGGCCGCGGTGCCCGCAGCTTCGGCGATGCCGGTTCCGCCCATCGCCGAGCCGGAACCTCGGGTCGCAGAGGTCCCCGTGCCCGGTTCGTCCTGAGTTCCCACGCATGCTTCCCGGAGAGATCCCCATGAATCGCATCGCACCAGCACCTCTTGCCATGGCCAGCCTGACAGTGGCGCTCGCGCTCGGCGCGTGCGGCAGCGTCAACACGACGTACACGCGCACCACGCCCGCTGACACCAGCATGCCTGCGAAGACGCAGGTGAACGATGTCCTGACGCAGATCTTCCTCAAGGCGGGGGAGGTGCGCATGTTCCCGAG